>NZ_JAUBRJ010000087.1:0-29731 GCF_036701805.1 Microcoleus sp. N3A4 | reverse complement strand
TACCCAGTAATCACTTCAGGGTTGAATTTTTAAAATTTATAACCATCAATTCTATTTAAAGACCTGCGGAATGTGGGTTGTAACTGAACTAATCCTCTATAATCACCTGTAATTTCAGAAACAACTCTAGCGATCGCCTTACAACAACTATCAGGATATTTGACAACTTGCAACTCAGAAAACCGAATCACCACCCAATTTCTTTCTAAGAAAAACTGATTGCGCTGATTATCTTTATTCCTATCCACACAATGATGAGGCTTTCCAGTTCGCCCATCATAAGGTTCATCAATCTCGATATCTATAGCTAAACCTGTCGGTTGATGAACCAGTATAAAGTCAGCAGTGTAACGAAAAGATGTACCGGGTATAGGAAACTCACCACCCATACAGAAGTCATAAAAACCAGAGAAATAACGACATAAGTAAATAAAAAATTGCTTTTCACTTACCCCTTGCTGTACTCCTCCCTTACTCTGACTTGCTGGCTGCTGAATAATTTGTCTTAAAGAAATATTAAACAGCTTAGATCGTTCCTGCAACAGAGAATTATATTGCTCAGTTTCCTTGTGATTTAGCTGCAAGCGACACAATTGATAACTTTCGTATTTGGATAATTGTTGTTGGTAGTCAGCCAGTCGTTGCTTGTAGCGATCGCGCACTTGAAAATCAACAAACCGCAGATAGGAAAAAGTCGCCACTACACTCACTGACGAACACGTCAGCGATGACCAGAAAGCCATAACACTCATGCCAAACAGCCAGTTAACCAACATTACCACCACAACACTGGCTATCCAAAGTTGAATTACCAGAGAATAACGAGAATTATTGGAAACTGGCGGTCGCGGCGGAAAAGGCATTTTTTTTGTAGAAGAAGCACTTTCTTCCAAAATAGGTATCGGGTTATCCGCGCAGAACTGACGAATTGAATCGGGGATAAGAATAACTGGGTAAAAGCCTCTTATTTGGCTCATGGTTATGCTTTTTGTAGGCGATGTACAAGCTCAAATTATGTATATTTTCAACCTTTAGATTACTAAATATGCGCGTCCTATCACATCATGCCAAGGAATTACACACACCTCTACCTAATTTCCGATGTCATCGACTTATAAATGGGCTAACGCCCACCTTTTTGGGTGAAAATAATAATTTGGTACGCCACTACTTATGCCTACAAATCAGCCCAATAATACACAAAGAATTGCCACAGACCGTCTCAAATCCACGCGGGAAAAACTGACTAGAAAAATCAAATTGGCATTGAAGACTGCAACACCAGAAGAAACTCTGGAAGTGTGGATGCTAATGAAACAGCAGGAACTCAAGAGAACGACTCCTGGGTTATCGGAACAACAGATGGAAAGCGTAGTAAAGTCGCTAATCCTAGAACTAGGCTATGACATCATCGCTACCTCCACTACCTTACCTGCTGCATCGCCAGAACCAGAAGTCCAGACAGATGAAAGCGAAGTGGATGACGCGGATGAGGATAACGATGCTAATTTCACTAATGACGATATTGAAGACGATGAAGATGACCTTTCAGAAGAATTACCCGACATATTTGAAGAAAAAATTCCCTCTCGCAAGCAGCGAGTTCCTGCCTTGAAAAAGGTTGAAATTTTAAGGGGTTCTAACCGAAATGGCAGGCATTCTTAAACCCCTAAACTTGAGACTAGGTTTTACACAAATATGTCCCTGCCAAAATGTGAAGCTGATATCCTCATTTCCTACACTAATGCTCATTTAGTTGGAGTAGTGGATTTCAAACCTGACTCCCTAAAAGTAATACCAGAGATGCCAAATAAGGAAGTAGGCGATGAAGAAATTGAACCAGATGAACTCACGCCAGGAACCCTAGCCATACTCGCTCGAATTGAAACTTTTGATGAATATTTTCATTGTTGTGGAAGGTGGTAACTAATGTATTTAGCTAAAGATTCGTTAGCCAGATATTCAATACAAGCAGTAGAACTCTGGAATCAATTGGAAACTGCTGAAACTCCCGAAGAAGAAGAGGCTATCCTCAAAGAAATTTGGGAAATTCAGACAGACCACGAAATTGCTGCTGACACGCAAGCCGAACTAGCAGACCAACTAGATGCTGAAATTTGTGCCGTAAAAGCACGCTTAAAACACTTAGTAGAACTGCATAATAAGGCACTTGAACGACTGGAACGGTGGCGCAACAGTCTAGATAAAACCCTGCTACAATTTCACTCAATGGGAGTAATTCCTACAGAGATTGTGGGGCGTTCGCGTCACATTCGACTCAAGGAAAATCCGCCAAGTTGCGAAGTGTTAATCAATCCTTGCGATTTGCCAACAGAGTACCGGACAGAAAAGTTAGTTGTTACACCCAACAAACGCAAAATACTAGCAGATTGGAAACAAGGCATTCCCGTTGATGGTACTCGAATTGAGCGTAAACTCAGAGTTGAATACGGAATCGTGCCATCAAATCTGACCGCTGCCACTGAAGTAATTTCTAATCGTGCATTAAACTCTCAGGAAACTCATTCTACCACACAGAAGACTGGGCGTAAAGAAAAAGCGCTTCCTAAAAACACTGATACTTCTAATAAGAAGGTGAAAGCAAGAGTCGGCTAGCAGAGGGTTTTCAGACAAAAGATTGGGGAGATTTCACTAACCGCAGATAGCTATTATATGCTATCTGCTAACCTTTTTTTGAATTAATCTAGTATAACTATTTCCATGAAAAGACACAATAACCACTCGTTTGACATTTCAACATTTGATAGAATTACTTACCGAGTTTATCGAGGTAAACTTATCATGTTGATTCAGGAAGGAGACAATCACCTTGATATATCTTTTCCCATAAAAGATGGGCGATTATTCGTAATCCTTGGTTCTATGCGAGCCGCTGTCGCTGAAGCAATGACCGATTACTTGGAAATAGAAGCCTACGCCGATGAACCCCTTTTACTACTAAGTGGAGGTTTGAACAAAAATGATTTTAATTAACACCAGTTAGGGGGGCTATCGCCCAGATACACTATGATAAGCTATTAAATAACACCGCTCAAATGAAATGGTTAACACCAAAAAATGTAGTCGTTGCTGCCAGTTTATCGGTAACGAGCGAAGAGTTAATTGAGTATACAATTCAATCTGAAGATGAAGAAACCATAGAGGAGAGATTTCAAAAAGTTGGGCTGCTATTTGACAGAACTCGCTGGCAAGCTCAAAAACCTTATCTAGCTCTACTCTCGCCAGCTAAAGTTAAAAAACCAGTCGCTACTGAATCATCAACCTCTGCGAACGATTTAGACTTCATAGATGATGAAAAATGGGCAGAGGAAGATGAAGAAAATACTCTCTCTGAAACCGAAGAATCTAGCAATTTACAATCCGAACAGCAAGAAGAACCTTATATCTTCGATAAATGTACCGTCGAACTGCACTTGACATTTAAACCAGATGATGGTCATTCAGAGGGACGGATTGTAATCATTTCCGCAAGTAGTCACAGGGACTTTCCAGTTAGCGAAAAGATAAGAGAGTCATCATTGGGAGAATTACCACCACCTCTCAAAGAACTGCTGAAGGAACTTGTAGCAGATTTTCCTAATTGCCAAGTGCGGCGACAGATTGCTAATGCTCGCAACCAAAAGAAAAGAAGCGCTAACCCAAATAAACCTGGAAGCGAAGCAAGTAGCACCACTACGTCTACAACTTCTACAGAGTCTAAAACTACTGGAACGCAACTGACCTTATTTGGGATTTGACCAACATACCTACTTTTGGGATAAAAAAATGACTTCAAAAAAGAAAGTGCTAATTTCCTTCGAGGGACAACAGCATCCTGTTGATGAGGAAATAGCAAATGATGATAACGAACTCCGCAAATTGCTCACAACTTATTACCCCGATTGCGCCAACGCCGACATCATTAGAAAACCTGGAGAATTGATTACAGTAGCCAAACGCAACGGCTCTAAAGGAGTAAAATAACCATGAGAATGACTCCTTTAGAATTCCTCATCAATGCACCAGAGGAAGTCAATCCAGCACTATCTATGTGCAGGAAACTACAACGGTTAGAGCTTTCTGGCGAACTCGATAGCGCGACTATGAAAGAAATGGTAAAAGCTATTGAGTTAGCTATTTCAAAAGGGACAGACGACGTGAGAGCAGTTGAGCAAACCAAGGAACGACTGTTAAATAGTCGCTCTGTAGCTGGTGCAGTTCCAATGGGGTTTTGATATGGCTGCAATTTGGAATGCTAAATCCGCTTTGCAAATATTACAGCGGTGCCAACCAATCACCGACTTTAAATCAGCAACCGACTATTTGTGGACTAAGCTGAACACTTATCAGCTACTCAGTCTTTATCAAGAATTGTTTCCTTTTAAATGGGAAAAAAGCCAATCAGAACTCTACTCTGAAGATGAAAGTCACAGTCCGAAGGAGTTGGAGTTTATTTCGCTAGTTAGCGAACATCTGTTTCCCATTGACGACATAATTATAGAGGGTGCTTATGAAGAGCGCCTCTATCAAATTCCTGTCTCGCCTAAAGGAATAGATTGGCAAGACCATGAAGAAGGAATTGACGCATTGCGAAGCGGATGGCAGAGATTACTCCCGCTTTCGCAGTCAGGTCGATGGTGGTTGGAATCGGTAGCAGGCGATGAAGGAGAATCGTGGTACGAATGTACGTTTGGATACAGCTTGAAAGACATTGCACATCCCGAAAAAACTAACTTCAAACTTCTTAAAAGATTAGCTCGTCGTGTTGCACCCCCCATCAGCGATTTGCCTACAGCATTAGCACTCCTTGACTTGGAAACAGGAAATATTTGGCTAGACCAAAGTGTTTGCTGTGAAAGTTACTGGAATCGCAATTTTGAATCAAGACCCTGGACAATTGAAGACATTAAATTCCTAGCTAGTGAATGGAAAAAAGCCACTCAGCTATTAGATAAAGCCTGCGAATTGATTGACTGGATTGAATCTGACCCTAACACGAATTTCTCACATCTCTTAGCATTATGGAATCTGACATTGCATCTGAAATAATTCGGGAGGTACTAGAGGTTGCCCCCCGAAAGTTGTCCGCTATTCAAGCCGAACTTCTCTTTATTGAGGGCGGTACTTACATTTTTCACTATCAATCGGGGGATAGTTCCAAGTACAAATGTCTGTCACCAGCAACTCTGCGAGCAGCTTTTGCAAATACACCCATTGATTCGGGTTGGATAAACCCTGAATCGGGGATAGTACGTTGGGGAACTGGCAGCGCCGGGGAATGGACAATCAAATTCGTGCTACCTCAGAAACACGAAATAAATTTGTTGGAATCAAAGCACTTAGTTTCTTTACCAGCATTGGTGTTTTTGGGGTTGAAATCTGATTACTGGGTTTGGGCAATTAAAGGCTCGAAATTTGACCCAGAAGCAGAAGCTTTTCAGGTTCCGCTACCCAATGTTTATTTGCATTCCTATCAACCTTGCGGACGCATTTGCTGGGGAGATAATAAACCGCCTGTAGCTGCGCCCAATACGATTACAAAAGCTTGGGAAATGTTCATCTCTAGTCCTTTCAACGGACATTTGAGTGATGGCAAATCTAGGGCGCAACCCAGTGACGTGCGCTTGCAGCTCGAAAAAGCAGTTAAACGTTCATCTTACCCAGTTAAAGATTTAGTCAGCACGAACCAAACAATTGCCAAATTAGTTTCAGCAATAACTGATGATTGAACCACCTAAACTGAATCCCTACAACTTAGAATTTGTCGATTATAAGATTGTCAAAGTCGGAGACAATCTGCCGTTTCACTCTAGCAGTATGTTCGAGTATCTGATTGGCAGCAATGGCATCTTTGTTAGAGCGGTTAGACTGGGGTTAGAAGTGATAATTCCGGTGGAAATTTTTACCGCGTCCATCAGAGGATTAGAACCGATTGAGCCTTTAGTCCGATTAACTCCCGGACGAATTCCTCAGCAGATACTCATCCAAATGTGGAAAGAAAGTTGTATCGCCGCGCTTGCAGAACCACCGTTAGAAATCACTTTCCATATTCATCAGGAACAAGGACAATGGCGGCTCGTAATTCCAGAGCAAACGCAAAGTTCTGCTAAATGTAGAGCAATTGAATACGGTTTAGATTCTTCGTACATTAACGCCACTGTAGAGGTACATTCGCACAATCGGATGGCAGCTTTCTTCTCAGGTGCAGATGATGCAGATGAAGGGGGTTTCCGCATTTTCGTAGTTTTAGGGAGAGTGACTGAATCGAGTGCTGAAATTATTTGCCGCGTGGGAGTTTATCGACAGTTCTGGCACGTTCCGGCTGACTGGATATTTGAATTACCGAGTTTCATTGTAGATGTCACAGTTGGTGGAAAAAAAGACGATTTGATTGATAAATTCTACTCCTGTTCTGTTGCGCCATCTTTGTTAGATGACCCAAGGGAATTGTAAACAACATTTGGAGATTTACCCCATGTTTAATTATGATTATTTGGAAGCTTCGCCTCTGATTGTCAGACAAGCTGATTCGATTGATTTTTGGCTTATTGGGGCGGGAGGAACTGGTTCCTGGCTGTCGTATCACATTGCGCGACTGGCACGGAGTTTGGGTAAGTCGGGGAAAAAGGTGCAATTTGCGATCGCAGATCCCGATCGAGTTGAAGAAGCCAACATCAGCAGGCAAGCTTTCTGCGATAAGGAAATCGGACTGCCCAAGGCGCTGGTTCTAGCGTTGAGATACTCTATCGCTTGGGGAGTTGACACGACGGCTTTCGTGCAGGAATTTGACCCCAAGCTAATCCGCTACGCCTACGACAAGCTGACCATCCTGGTGGGGTGCGTGGACACGGCAGCCGGGAGAGCGGCAATTAATCAGGCTCTGGAGTTAAACCAATTTTACAGCCGTTCTGAAATTCCCCGCGTGTGGTATCTGGATTGCGGAAATCATGCAGCAGCCGGACAAATTTTGCTGGGCAGTTCTTTGGAAACTGACCCAGAGTTCTATAATTTTGGGGGGCTGGGATGTGCTAGGCTGCCATCTCCGATGCTTCAGGCTCCTGACCTTTTGAAACCGAAACCTGAAGAGTTGACAAATAACTTATCTTGTGCTGAGATGGCGGCGCTGAACTTGCAGAGCGAGAGTGTGAATGTCCGGGTGGCGGCTGAGGCGGCGGATTATTTGTACCGGATGGCTGCGGGCAATCTCAAGCGGTTTGCGACCTATTTTGATTTGGAGAGTGGGACGGCGAGGTCAATTTATATCACCCAGCAGTCAGTGTGCGCGGTAGTAAAAGCGATCGCAAGTGGAACAATAATACCATGCTAACCTTACTTTAATTGCTCAAATGTTGTAGCTGCACCCGCATCAAATGAGAAGAGGGGCAATACTTTAAAGTCACTAACCAGTCGCGCCATCATCTCATATCCTTTCACTATGTCATTGAGGGTGTGATCGCGATTAATATAGGCGTGACAGCCAAGCATTTGTTCGTGAAAGGTGACAATTGACACCGCAAAATCTGATAGTGGGTATTGAGCCATGCGTGTTGAAAGGTTGCTATAATCCTTAAGAGTTTGACGTTGAAGAATGCTCAGATGGTCTGTGTCCAATAAATATTTCATAGCTCGTCTTGTGCTTCTAGTAAAGACTCATCACCTTGACGAATTGCTCGTCCTAATGCCCGTACCTCCTCAAAGGCAGGTTCATCTTTGAAAGACCCTGTAATTTGTTGTAGCCAATTTGTTGGTTGAGGATTTGCAACTTGTTTCTGCAATTCGGTAATTGCTGCTTCTACTGCTGCTATTCGTTCCTCTAAAGAGGTGTTGTTTGCCATTGGATTTTCTCCTAATAATTTTTTGTGTTTGAAGGATAACGACACCGAAATTCTTTTTCTGTATTTAGTTTGCCATCGAACGGCGCAGAAACCGGAGTTATATGGTTAATTTCTACTATTCAAAAAAAATCTCATCTAATTTGCGGTTATTTTCCAAACACCAAGTTTTTACTTGGTTCTCAATCCGAGCTACTTGATTTTGAGATAAATCTTCTTTCCACCTACCTATTTTTCCAGAGTCGATATGATTTATATGGAGCAAACTCCGAGAGTCGTGATAATTAACGATTGACTTGCCTTCTTCGATATAAGGGACTTGATTGCAAAAGCATTTTTTAAACTCTTCAATGCGTTTTAGTTGTTTTTCGATTGTGTATTCAAAAGCGATTTCTTTGCACTGCTTAGAGGTAAGAGGTATATCCAGATGTTCGGCAATCCTCTCTACTTCAGTGGGCAAATCTACAATAACTTTTTCGTACCTCGATACTAATACTTCAGGGAAAGCTGTCCACTTTTTGTAATTATCCAAACATTTATTCAAAAAGCCTTCTCCCCAGAGTTGTTCAAAAGTTTTTAATCTTTGTTTGATGCTAGAAGCATAAACGTCACGTATATCTCGAATAATATATACGCTCTTAACGTTCTTTTTGATAAGCTCAGAAGTTATAAAATCGGTACAAATATGAATTTTGAATACTTTTAATCCCGTGTAATTAGCATATTGTGCATAAATTTCAGGGAAATGTTTTGACTCTACCCACGGTATTTGTTTAC
Source organism: Microcoleus sp. N3A4 (assembly GCF_036701805.1). Classification (NCBI taxonomy): domain Bacteria; kingdom Bacillati; phylum Cyanobacteriota; class Cyanophyceae; order Oscillatoriales; family Microcoleaceae; genus Microcoleus; species Microcoleus sp. N3A4. The sequence goes on along the minus strand of NZ_JAUBRJ010000087.1, from coordinate 21,122 downwards.
CTACGGCAGTTCTTTCAACGATTTGAACTGTAAGCTGGAATTGCAATGTTGACGCAGATCGGTACATTCCACAGCAAAAAATCCACATATTTCTACTTACCTCAAAATATCTAATGCTACTTGATATCATCAGGACTTACACAACTGGCACAGGGAGATGAGTGCGATGGCATAGCCACCGGCTGCCGGCATCGCATGACGCCCGCTCATAGACCAGCGCCCTCAACCATCACCTTAACCCGTCTCCCATTCAAAACCGAGTCGCCGTAAGCGAATGAAAGTGAACCCTCCCCCACAATCTACCCAGTAGTTACCCTATTCAAAATCGCTAAAAAAGAGACGGGACAAGCCTTTTGAGTAATGTTCTAGACGGAAGTTCAGATTACAACAGGAAATATGTGATAAAATTGTACCACGCACTTAAGAGTATGTATATCGTGCTTTTTGTGCTACATCCGTTTCGTTAGTGGGCTGTTGTTCACTAGAGATGGCCTCACACGAAATCGATTATATAACCAAAAATGATTTTTAGTCAAAAGCTTTTCTAGAAAGGTTGCCTTATGTCGGTGGGAGTCATATATGTAGCTTGTGGCAGTCAATATATAGAAGAAGCGTGTCAATCAGCTTCTAGCATTAAGCATCATATGCCTAACATGAAGATCACGCTTTTTTCGGATACAGACGTGAAATGTCCGTACTTTAATGAAGTTAAATTCATTCCACCTCAGTACGGAAATTTGAATAAACTGCTTGGTATGTCGAGGTCTCCATATGAGTACACTCTCTATCTAGATACAGACACCTATATCTATGCCGATATTTCGGAAATGTTTAGTATTTTAAAAAAGTTTGACATAGCTGTGGCTCATGCGCCTATTCGGATATATCAGACTGAGCGTTCGACCCAAATCCCAGATAGTTTTCCTGAAATGAATGCAGGTGTTGTTCTCTTTAAGCAATCTCCTCAGTTTGATAACTTTATCCGTAATTGGTTAGTATTGTATCGCCAGGATATAGACCAATATGCAGATCCTTACGATCAAGCATCTTTTCGCAAATCTCTCTATGAAAGTGATTTAAGAATAGGAACTTTAACTTCGGAGTATAACTTTCGTTTTATATTTCCTGCATATGCTTGTAAAACCGTGAAAATATTTCACGGTAGACATCCTGATCTCCCCTCTTTAGCTGCTGAAATCAATAAAGACTTAGTTTACAGAGTTTATATTCCTGGAGAAGGAGTGATTAAAAGAAAATATAAAACTAACTTTTTTCGGGAAAATCACCAGTGTTAGACAGAACTGAATTGAGTAGCAATGGAGCGCTACTTCGTTAATCTTAAGTGAAATTGATTGGGGAAATTAGTTGTTTCCAGAAAATATATCTAATCTACTAATTTTGGTTGTCGATCATGTTTCCTCACAAGTCTGATAAACTGACTCTACTTCAAGTTATTAAAACGATGAGTAAAATTGGCGGAGCTCAAAGATTAGCTACCGAGATCATGGGTTTACCAGGAGTTGAAGTAGATACAGCTACATACCCTGAGTTAGAAAGCTATACTGAAAATATCTATGATATTGTCCTTCTTCATGTATGGCGTGATCATCCCAACCTGCCAATTATGAATTGGCCTGGTAAAATAAAAATTCCTTGTAAACGAATAATTGTTTTTAGCCACAGTTGGAGTAGTCGTTTAGATTTCCAAGCTGATCAATATATGGTTCCTTCAAAATTTGCCTATGAAAATAGTTGGGCTGACAGTTTAATGCACATCATTCCTCTTGGTATTCCAACTGAACAATATAGTAAGTTTCAACTAAAAGTTTTAAATCATTCCCCAGTTGTAGGACGTCTTTCTACTATGCTTAGTAGCAAGATTTCTTCTGATACCATACATTTCTGGAGAGAAATCCCAGTTCAAAAGTTTCTCATAGGAGGAGGTGGGCCCCAGTTTCAGACTTTACAGATAGCCTTCAGTGACGATCCAAGATTTTTATTTACTGGTGAAATCCCCCCCAAGCAAGTTCCTAGATTTTTGAGACAGATTGATATATTTTTATATGACACCGTATCGCATATAGAGAGTTTCTGCCGTGTAATCCTTGAAGCAATGGCCGCTGGCTGTGTTGTTGTAGCCAAAGATAAAGGAGCAATTAAAGAACTTATCGAGCATGAACAAACTGGTTTCTTGTACTCCTCGAATAAAGAAGCACTGTTAATTTGTGAGCATCTACTGAAAAATCCGAATCTTCGTGAATCTATCAGCCTTTCAGCTCAGAGAGTGGCCTTACTTTATTCCCTGGATAAATTTTATACAAATATTCTCAAGGTCATTAACCTGATAAATTAGGAAATTTTTAATTTAGGTATTTTTTAGACCAAATGTTTAAAAAGAGCTTGGATATAACTTTATATTTAATACGCCACGGAGAACCTGATTATGCCAATGATGTGCATGAAGTGTTCATTGGTCGGCGACCTCATTCAACTTTAACAGAAAAAGGTAAAAAGCAATGTCAGCGCCTTGGTGTTTACTTGGCTAACAAAAATATTAAGTTTGATACAATTTATACTTCTACACTTATAAGATCAATTCAGTCTGCAAAAACAACAATAGATACTATACAGACATTAGATTCTCGTCTTTGTCCTAATGAGTATATTGATGTCCCAGCACTAGAAGGTATTTCTCAAGGGGATTGGGAAGGTAAATCCAAAAAAGAATTATACACTTTGGAGCTAGAGAACTTTATTAAATATCGAGGAGATTTTTTTGTACCTCCAGGTGGAGAATCAAAACGTATGGTTGAACGTCGTGCTTCAAATTGGCTGGAAGATGAAGTTCTGTATAACGAGAAATTTCAATACCAACCTAGAGTAATTGCCATTTTTTCCCATGCAGTAGTCATTAAGTCATTATTTAGGTTTATCTTTCAATACAACACAAATAATGTTGACGATCTTGAACTAGAATATACAGGAGTTTCCATCTTTAAGCAAAATTATAAGGGATGGACTCTTGTCAAATGGAACGACACTAGCCACCTTGGTTAAATTGCTCAGTAAATAATTTTTTAACTACTTCAATTTCTACGTTCTGCTAAAGCACTTATGAAAGACTTGCCATTTTTTCTCCACAATCGCAACGGTTTGATTAAACATATACGGAAGAGAGATGTTGTCGATCCTAAATTTTACCGAAATAATGATTTTGAGATTCTATTTTTATTAAAAAAGCTCTTAAATGATAATACACTTTTCAAAAAATATTATTTTTTAGCCTTTAATTATTTTAATCTTCTAGAACCATTCGATCAATTTCCAGAGAGATATAAAATTGAATTAAGTAAAAACCTTATAAGATTTAACCGAAGATATCTTGCAGAAGATTGTAACAGTTATGTGAACATGAATCAATATTGCAGAATTTTGCGCGATAGACTAGCTAATCAAATAGAAAATGTTTTTATAGAGGAAGCTCAACTTGCTGCTAGGGTTTACCCATCAAGTTTTTATTTAAGGTCTCCTTTAGTGAAAGGTATAAATTTATCTCAGGAAGTAGTAATTATTCTAAATGATCAAATTGGTGACTCTCTTCTAAGCATTCCCTTAATATATGCTCTAGCCAATTATATTAAATATCAAAACTTTCAAAAGTCTATTAAAGTGGTTGCTAAAAATAGTTTATTACTAGAAACACTGCTAAACAAATCTACCAATAATGTTGAGTTTTATAGATACGAACTTACTGAAATAGGGAGGGAAAATAACAATTTTTTAGCTTTTCCTAAAAAACGACGTTTTATTATCAATATACATAGATCGTTTTCGCAATATTATTATCTTGGACTTTTACCTAAAAAGCATGAAAGTAATCCTCTATTTGTGATGTCTTTAGATTGGAGACTTCTCTTAAAAGATGAAATGCCCGTTTCTTATTTTATCACCAAGAAATACTCTTCTTTGCCAGCAATGCTTGCCAGAAATTTCGAGGTTATGCTTGGTCAGAAACTATTTGATACCTTAGATAGATCCTCAAGCATAATAGTGGATAAAAATAGCCTAGATCGAAAAAAACGCATACAAATAATAAAAAAATACGACCTGTATAACTCAGAGCTACTAATTGTAATCTCTTTTGGCAGTTCACACTATGCAAAGGAGTACCATCCCCAAAAGTGGAAAATATTGATTGATCTGATTTCAAAAAAGTATCCAAATACGCATTTTATTTGTTTACGAGAACCTCAAATAAATTCTTCAGTGAAAACAAATTTTTCGGAGCATTATAGAAAGTATGATTTTTTAATAGAGAACTTAATAAAAGAGAATTTAAAAGTTACCTATCTTTCAGATAGCCTAGAAAATATAAGTTACATTTTGTCTATTTCTAAACTTTCTATTACCCCTGATACGGGGATAGGGCATCTTTCAGGGGTACTTGGAGTACCGAACATTATGCTTTTTTTTGCTGCCAATCCAGCTATGTGGATGACACCAAACACTTATCATATAGTTCACCCAAAAGCAAGAGAGCTATTTGCTAAAGGGTGGGGGCTTTATCAAAGTCTCTGGGATGCTGGTTCGGAAGACTATTATTACTTAGACGACAAGGAATATTTAATAGGAGCCTCTGACATATGTCCTACGAAAATTTTCCAAAAGGTATGCAAAATACTTGGGTAAGCTGCGGAGCAGCTAATCTCAATAAATAGCATTTCCTTGGGTTGACCCGGAATGCGCTCGATCGCCACGCAGCCAGTCCCAATGGTTAATTTAAGGAGCGATTGCATAACGCCCATACGCCATTCATCCTGGCATTGATAATTTCTAGGATAGACAATCAACGGAACGATAGACTGAAAAAAGTAGTATTCAAATATACCAGTTTTAAAAGGCGGCTACCACCGCCCACCGAATTAAATAAAATGCCGAACTCTACCACTCTACATCCTTTCAGTTGCCAGTAGGCACTATTTTTAGGTGCAAATGCGCTACACGCAGGCTACGCCAACACCAACTCCACCAACTCAGTATCCTCATCTTCAAACAAAACCGGACTAACACCCACATCAACCATTAGTTCCATTTCAATCACCTCAAAAACACTTCCAACGGTCAACACTTAACCGAATTTCAACCTGTTAACGCTTAGATAGTCCTGCCATACCTTTTCAACAATTCCTACTCTAACACTTCAAATATTAGGAGAATTCAACTCATGGTCGCCACAATTGCCACCGAAGAAGGACTCAAAATTCCAGTTTTCGATGCCGCTTACACCGATGCTAAAGGTCGCAATGTAGGCAAATTCTTCAACAACCCAGAAATCCTGCGCCACTCGATTTTGCAAGCAATCTTTCAACCAGAAGAACTGCAATCATTAATGATAGTCAAACTTGACAAATCCAATCCCGACCCTCACCAACTACGTGCCAACATCCACGACCCAGAAGACGGAATTAAGCGACGCATGATCTTTCAATCTGGCAACAGCTATTACTTTGGTGACGAAACCCTAGCCAAAAAGATAGGAGACTTATTCGTAACCGAAAAAGACACCGCTTGTCGCTACGGTTCCCTTCTCGTCAGCACTTGTATGTCCGGCGTATCAGAATGCGACAACCTGCGAGTAAAAATTGTTGATTTTACCGACCCGCAATATGCTAAATATCGAACCGGAGACTGTCACGGTGCAATCAGTTCCGAATTACTCAAAAGCATCGGCGGCGAGAAAAATCGAGCCAGTCAATTTCGTTTCGCTTGGCTGAGCAGTTGGAATACAGAAAATACAGAATCCACACCCCAAGTCAGCTTTCTGGCTAAAGGAACCCTCCGTCCCGATGACAATTTACTCAACTCCGACGCCGAGTCTGAAGGGAACAAACCTCAACTTATTTTAGACCGTTCCAGCATCAAAGGCATCAATAAAAAACAACTCGAAGAACTCATTCCTTGTGGCGATTACGAATTACCAAAAGCCATCCTTGGAAACCGCAAAAACAGTCAAATCGGCATCACCCAAACAAGCTGGCAGTCTACTGGAGTTTGGTTCGACGAAGAAGCCCAAAGGCAAGACTTAGTACCAACAACTAAAGCCGAAGCCCAAAGACTGGCAGCACTGCAACGCGACCCCATGAAATTGCGCCAAGCGATGATTGAAGATTATGACAAGCGTGAAGCATTCTTAGCGCGTTTGAACGAAAGAAAAGTTAAAGAACAGCAGGAAAAACTATCAACTACAATTGACGACGAAATTAACGGTGACAGCGAGGAAAATACCGAGGATAAAAAGCGGGAAAGACAGGACATCCAGATGCTCAAAGCCGATAAATTCGGACTGATGATAGGCAGTCCCGAATTCACCAATATGGCAGAAAGGTGGCTGGCATCCAAATGGCGAAATCTGGCAACCAGGGGAGCTTTATCAATGACTTCTGCAATGGCACTACCTTGCGAAGATTTACCCAAAGGCACGGTTTGCGCTAACCATTTAGAAGAAGGAGAATGCGTTCAAGGTCGATTCCCAATTCTCAACAAAGATGGTCTGAGGATATATCAAAATGTACACGCAAAAAACCTGGAAAATATTCCAGAGGAAACCCGTGCTGTCATGTCGAAAATCAAAGGGGTAATTTGGTTCAATCCCAAAGACTTAGAAAAGTTCCATCAAGGAGACTTTGACGGTGACGAACCGTTTGGCATCGAATCTCGAAAAATCCCTCAAATTGCCCAACAAATCTTACCAGCACAAGACGGATTATTTGACTTCGGGGAAGTGGTACAAGCGGAGAAAGTTCCCTATACTAAAGCTCGGTATCGAGAAGACGACCCCGAAGTTAGAGAAGGTAAAGTTAAAGCAGGTCAACGCAAATTCACCACCCTAGAACAAATCGGAGTTGCCAGCTCTCAAAATGAAGTCGGAATCGTCGCATTAGCCATTGGTAAAGTAGCAGCAGCACTCCCCAACCCCGGCGAAGATGAAAAGCTATTTCTCAAGCAGCAAAAGCGATTTATCGCCGCTCTCAGCATCATGGAACAGTACGAAGTTGACTACCAGAAAAACTCGCTGCGGGGTAAAGATGCCAAAGAAGTGAAAGAGAAAACAGGTTTAAATCCCCACACCTTACTAGAAAAAGTAGATGAATGGTGCGAGAAATACAAAAGCTGCACTTACTTTTTCCAGTACAAAGGAGACGATCGACTGTACAAACAATTTCCCATGCCTGCTGACTTCCCCAATCCTGTTTACGTCCTAGCCAAAGAAGCCGTTAACCCTTATTGGGAACAGACGCGTCTCATCCACCGCAACCGAGATGAATTTCAGCACATTCTTCCCCCAATTCCGGCTCATTTAATCGTGTCGAAAGACAATCGCCAGCAACTGGATGCAGCAGGCATTGAGTATGAAAAAGAAGGGAAGGAATTGCACGTTTCCTATGAGTACAAAAATGCCTTAGTAGAGAGAGGAATCGAGTACCGACACAGCAAAGAAAATGACCTGCCTTGGGAAGAAAACGAATTGCAATGGGCGAAAGACCTGGTGCAGCGCTTTCAAGAGGACAAAAGCATTATCTACGATCGCACTGGCAGCGATATCAAAACTCGAAAAGAGGAAATGGGCAAACTTTATGACAGCTATCGAGCGGAAATTGACGAAATTTGGGATACTCCTGAAAGAAAAACCAGGGCTGCTCATGCCTTATTCCAAGCTACCCACACTTCCGATAACCTGAGCAAACACCGGACAATTTGCCAGAAGGTAGCAGAGGATTTAGAAATTACCTTTTCCCTACAAGAAGACTACGAATTGCTCCACGAAGCCTTACCGCGAGATGTCTACGTCCTGCAAGTTCCTTTCCAGAAAGTGAAAACTAAAGACGGCAGAACCATTGACCTTCCTAACCAATGGAAAGACGCACTCGATAGCAAAGGGATTGAATATGAAGCTACTGCTCATCCCGAATTGCCGTTAGTTGAATTCGCCTTCAAAAACTTACCCCAGAGCATGGTGGCGAAACTAGATGGCAAATATGGAGATAATTCCAACGACCATATCGACACCGACTCTTTGAAGGTAACAAACTACTCCGGTAATGAAACCAGACTCCTCATCGTCCCTCCCGTCGATTGTCGGTGGATTGAGTCTCAAGATAAAGCAGGTAGAGGCGCACTTGTCTACAAATTATTCATGGATGAAATCTCCGATGCTTTGTCAAATTATCGGGTAAATCAAATAGAAGTAGTCAATGTCAAACATCCCGATAACGATTACTCAGAGGAAGATTTCTCCAAGTCAAAATGGAAGGATCGGAAAGTAACTCTGCAAGTGGGAACGATAGACTTACCTCCCACTCACGAGAAATATTACCGATTTCAAGGCACTCCCATTATCCAGCTTGACGATAAAAACTTGGGTACATTTTCCCCCGAAAGTCCTAAGTTTCCCCCTGGAACTACTTTTGAGGCAATGCTTTCCCCCGACAAAGGCGGCAGGTCGGTTATGCTGAAAGTCGATCGCGAATCGATTCGGTTGCCTGAAATTCAATTGCCACCGATCGATTCACCTGAAGTATCTCAAAGTTCTGAGTTGGCGAAAACTGGGCGTAGCGCGATTCGCTCAGCGATCCGCCCAAACGGAATTGCTCAAAACAGTAGCACGTACCAACCGCCAAAATTCCAACAAGAATCTGCTTCAAAACCAGAAACAGCAGTGAACGGAAAGCGGGACACCACCAACGCTAAAGCTGACAACTGGCGGCTTTCTCTGCAAGACACCCTCTTTAGCGTCGTTTCGGAAACCTACAAGCAACGGCGGTGCCCACAGACGGCGGCTATGCGATCGCAGCTTCCTTCCGATAGCACCCAGCACTTCAAATTTGGCGACAACCAATGGACGGCTTACGTACAGCCTAACGGGGATTGCTTTGTCAGAAACGAGTCCAAGCGCACCGTGTTTAAAGCCAACGTTAACACCGGGGAGGTTCAAATTCCCCTGACAGAGCAAGCAGCGGCTCGTTTCCAAGAGATGATTGTAGAACGGGAAAAAGCTTTGTCCCAGTCCCGAATTACTTTCACGCCTGCGCCTGAATCGAAACCGAGGGAGTTGGAAATGGTTTAGTTGAGTGAGGGTGGTTGGGGAACTGGGGGCGATCGCATAGAATTTCAGTGGGAAATTTTCCATTGGTTTCTGTGCGATCGCGCAACTAAAAGTATGTTATGGATTATATCGTTCAGCCTTGAGATTAACAGAACCAGAGAGGAGATTGTTCTATGGAAGGAATGAATTACCGTGAAGTAGTCCAAACAATTCTTAAAAGTCATGCCCCAAATCGGTCACATAGCCAGACAGAAGTCCAACTGATATTTGATACGGAACGCGATCGCTATCAAGTTCTTAATATTGGTTGGCAAGATTTAACACGAGTATTTGGTTGTATCATCTACGTGGAAATTAAAGATGGCAAAATTTGGATTGAACGGGATGGTACAGAAATCGGAGTTGCTAACGAATTAGTAGAAGCTGGAGTTCCCAAGCTAGATATAGTTTTGGCGTTTAAAGCTCCCTATAAACGGAAATTTACTGAGTTTGCTGTCAGTTGAAAATGGGAGCGCTCGCATTTAGTCATTTTGATAAATATCGCTCTTTAATCTCCTCATAGACATTCGCCACCGATACATCAGAATTTATGTTTTTTAGCTCAGTAATTGTTCCTTCAAACCCCGACATTCTTTGACTAGAGGGATGCCTAATTCTGTGGCGATGGATAAAGCGAGATTGCAAGACTCAATAGCTAGAGGGAGGTTGCCTAAATCCGCTTGGAAGCTCGCCAAATTGTAAAAAATTAGAGCCTCAGAGCGACGATCGCCAATTTGTATAAAAATTTCGTATGCTCTCAAAAATTTTTTATGAGCCTCTAAATGATGACCAAGTTTAAATAGCGCATTTCCCCAATTAGTTAATGCTATCCCTATGCCCTGTAAATCGCCTATTTTTTCTGCAATTATGAAATGTTGCTCAGTATAATTAATGGCTATATCGTATTTTTCTAGGGCGAAGTATATAGTCCCTAAATTACCCAATGTTCTTGCAATACTTTCTTGATTGTTTGTTTCTGTAGAAATAACAAAACATTTTTCATAGCAACTAATCGCTAGATCGTACTCTTTTATAGCAAGGTAAGTGTTACCCATACTGCCATGAACTTTCCCAGCACCTAAACTATAGCCTATCTTCAACATTATGGATAAACTTTTCTTATAATAAGAAATAGCTTGGTCATAGTTTCCTAAGTAATGATATACCATACCCAGACCAAAGAAGCAAACAGCATCACTGGCTGGGTCTAATTTTCCTAATAGTCTACTGTATAAATCAATTACTTCACGATAGTAGCCCCAAGTTACTAGCGGATTGTGTAATTCTGTATCACTAGGTGTATCAAGGTGCATCTCAATGATTTTGCTAGCTCTTTCCCAGTCTTCCACTTCGCAGAGATGGTGAAATGCTTCCAAATATCCCTTCACTTTCTCTAAATTAGTAGCATCTTGCTTCGGCTTGTAATCCGTAAGCCACTGTACAACTGCTCTGTAATGAAGACGCTGTTCGCGAGATGGAAAATCGACACGGAGATTATTAGGATTAATACCTAACTGTTCCAAAAGCAAATTACTAGATGGTGTCAAGTTATTTGTCATGGTTAATTCCTCTAATTAATTCAGCTTTCTGGTAGCATTAATCGGTGAGCGATCGCTACATTACGAATCAAATTATGTTGTCCCACCAATCGATTATCTTCATTGTCAATTCCTCCATCTTCAACCAAATACCGTTCGCGCAGAGTTTGCATTGCAGCTTTTTGCCGCTCTTCACCGTAACCCTCATCTTCTAAATTTATCAGCCACCACTTTTCTTTGACTTCGCAGCGATAAATTGAAGCCATACAAAGCAAAACATAGGCATCATACACATCATTTTTTAACCGCTTAAATGTCCGCTCAATCCGTTCCTTAACTTTCCTTCGCAAGACCTTCGTGTATGATGCTAACTGCCACCTATTCTCATCTCCTTTCACTATTCCTTGGTTACCAGCTTCGTAAATAGCTTCTTTTACCTCTTCAATATAATGACTGTTCTCTTTCCAGTAAGCGCTGACTTTCCCCCCATAAGACTCTTTAATTTCTCCAGCAATTGTCCGCAAAGCTAAAGGATGCCCGTCATAAACTTCACCAATCACTCGCAGGGGACTATGTGGTAATTCTAAATTGCCATCTAGTTCAGCTTTTTGAAATAACGCCACTTGTTCGGGTATTTCTAAACCTTTCAAAAGTTGGCAATACCAGAGATTTTTGTAGCGATCGCATTCTGTCTCAAACCTAGTTGGCAAATCTTGAGATGTAAGAATGAAACGACTTTGACAAGATGGTTCTGCCAAGAAACTGACAAAAAACTTACCCCACCACTCATCAGCAAAATCACCCCAGCCATCCTCTTCATTTCCTGTCAATAGATACTCAAGAGAATCCATAAGGATTAAATAGCAATTTTCGCACAAGCGTTTGACTAACTGCCGTAACAGTTGCTCTGGCTTTCGCTCCTCCTTTGGAACATTTACCCCCCACTTTTCCAGCCATTGCAGCGCAACACTGGCAAAATCTGAAGCTTTATTCTCATCTTCAAAATTGTCCCTGCGTTCTCTCCAATCTCCCCGCAATTCCTCTACTATTCGTTCGGCTAAAGCAGTTTTACCGATACCTGTAATCCCAACCAATAGCAAGACACGACAGGAAGAATTTACACGCTCGCTCAACTTGTGAATCAGATTTTCTCGCCCAACCCACTCATCGTTATAGACGCTAAACTCCATATATGATGAACTTGGCTGGGTTGGCGTATTATCAACAATCTCTTCCCATTTCTCTATCCCAACAGCTTTACAGATAGCTGCAAAGTTTTCTTGACGAATCGCCTCCTTTCGCCAAAATCGTTGCAGAGTTGAACGCGAAACGCTTCCTTTGGGAGTAACTTCAAGTAGTTTGTTAGCAGTATCAATCCAAATAGGTGAGTCTTTATTCCATCCTTTCCTTTTCCTAGCTTTGTCAATCCTTTCTAGTCCTAATTTAGATGCTGGAAGAGAATTTGCCATGCTTATCACGACTTTACTGTTTACTAGCTTCAATTTTGACTCAGTTTTTCCAGTATTACCACAAATGAAGCAAAAGTCAGGCTGTGTAACCCCTTCAGCTCAGTCATTCTAAAAGAGTGGAAAGCAAAGTTGGCCAACAAGCTTCTCCTTAAACCAAACCACAAACAGGAGAAAGACCATGCAAGAAGGTCAAATCGATCCGATTGTCCGCACAAGCGAACCGACGATCGCTATACCAACCGACATCCAACCAACTATACCGCCGCAGTATTGGGGTACTGAAACTGGACTCATTTTAGCAATCGCTATCTTAATCCGCTCTGTTGCCTCGCTGATTCAGGTACTAACCCCACTGATGTTACAGCTACGACAAAGGTCAGGTTCTTCTAAGAAGTAATACCTGCTGGCAATAAGCGCAAGCTGCATCCTCCACACAGAGGGTGCAACTTTTTGTAAGAAGAAACAACATCACAATTGTTACTGAGGGCTACAAAAAGCTTTATATTTTAACCCTTCTATTTCCTCTTATTCCCTCTTATTTCCTAATATCTCCTACTTGTCCCTCAAAAATCCTAAATTTTCCTCCAAATTTCACAAAATTTAATTAAGTTAAATTAACTTTTGCTGCTTTTTAATTGATTTTTTGTACTCCGACACCTCTTAAATCCTCGTAATTAGTGCGCTAGTCGCATAGCAAGCCATGTCAAATAGACGTTATAGGGGGGTAAAAACGAGTAAATCGCCCAAATCGTCCATTTGTCAGAATTTGTGCCAAAGGCAACAACATATCTTCGCTTCAGCACAAGTGGCTGACGAATACTTCTCCTCTGGCTACCGCCAGTCAACAAGGCGATCGCTTACCCTTAAAATCGACTAAATGCCACAAAAACACTACGCGGCGACTGAAATATCGCATCCAACCCATGCAATCGCCCCTGAACCGAATGCGATCGCCCTGCCTGACTATTGGGTGCAACCCGATTTCAAATTTGGGGATGCAGTGACAGACAATGAAGAATCTTATATCGTCATAGGTTTGGCAATGGACACAGACTTGGACATTTGGAAGTACCTGTGTCGCAGCCGAGATAACACAGAACACTTCTTCTGGGAACATCAACTCAGACTTGCTTAAACTTCCAGCACTAAATATTAAGACTGTGTTGAGCGACGGCGATCGCAAACCAGAAACCGTCCTCAACAACAAAGCACGATTGACTGTAAACCATGCTCAACAATGATGCAATTTACAGGCTTAAAACAAAAGCTACAAGCAATCCAGACAACAGTATCCACCCTCGAATCAGCCATCTGGATGATAAAAAATGCTCTAGTAGCTTCTCACTAATGCGACTTGTGACCGAACAAAACATAAACCGAAAGAAACAGGCTCATCTCCAACAGAATTGCTGACAATTGAATCAATGAAAGCAATGGATGAATCACCGCTCAAACCTAATTCCTTGCTGTTCAACTTAGCCTTAATAAACCATTAGTTAGCCCTAGAGAATTGATGTGCTTACAACTGCAACTCTCCCCAAAAACCAACTTTCCAAACCAAACGGAAAAACTGAAGTCGTCCGAGTACGTCTAACCACCTTTGAAAAGGCAGATTTAGTGAAACGTGCCGCAGAAGCAGGTGAAAAAAGCCTGTCAGACTACTTGCGTAAACGCGCTTTTAGCCTTAACCCCACAGTCCCCCCTATCAATGAAGGAACTTGTGCCCAACTGCGAAAAATGAGCACGCACATTTGCCAAATGACCAGGGGTGTAGAGACAGCAGTAAAAGCAGGACAGTTACCAAAACAAAACCTAGAAGTTCTGCAAGAATTCAGCCGAATGCTAGGCGAATATCACCAAGAACTAAGAGGGAAAATCAGAACAGAACTTTTGAGCGAAACCCGCGAACAAACACCCAATCAAACAATCGTGCAACTAGCCAATAGTCCTGTTTGACAATCTAAAGCACTGCTGAAAGTTCAATATCGAACCTAACGGTCGCATCTAATTTCCTCGTAGGAGGTGAGAAAAAATGGCTGCCAAACTCTCAACTAAGCCCAACTCCAAAAGACAATTTTCTGCCCCAAAGCGTACTTGGTCTGTCCTAACAGCCACAGATCCCAAACACGTCAAAAAACTAGAACACATTCAGGAAACCCTCGATGCTGCCATAGAAACAATCCAAGAAGAAGGCGGCATTGAGGACTGGGAAGAGTTCAAAAACTTCGTTGAATCCTTCAACAAACGACCCGACAGAATCAATGAATCTGGCAATCACAAAGCTAGTGTCAGCATGGATTTAGTTACTGAAGGAAAAGAAGGTGAAGTGTCTGGCTTTGTTTTCTATTTAACTAAAGACCCCAGCCAAAGAACCAGCGGTGTCTATTTAGTTAAAAATTTGAAACAAGCTGACGTTGAAACCAAAGACAATAACAATTACTATACTCCATCCCAAATTATGGACTTAATCGGGCTGGATGCCAGTGATGAATTAGAGGAGGACAGCATTTCCGAAGAATTTGATGAAGAACTAGATGATGAATTGGAGGATGATTTAAGCGATCTAGAAGAAGATGCAGACATTCCCAGCCACAATACGCAAACTCGCAAGTCATCGCAGTCCAAACGGCAGCTAGGAAAGTCAGTAGCTTCTAAAAATGCTACCAGCAGAACGCAAAAAAAGGAGGAAGAAGATAATATTGAAGAACTACTTTCTGATGATGAGGATGCTCCTATCCCCAATGGTGTATTGGGCAATATAGCTAAAAATCGCAGCGTTCAAAATCAGAATGATACCGGACAAATCAAGCAAAAAGTGGCTGAACAGCCCGAAGCCAAATATCCTTTACTCGACACCCTTGAAACTGTTCTAAAAGAAACCGAACGCCAAGGAGCAAGTGTCGCTTCTATGGGAAGCGAAATTAACGGATTAACCGTAAGTGGCTTAACCGTTCAAACTGCCTCTTTAATGGGTCTACTTGGAGCAAAGAGTATTGGGGAGCTAATTGATTACATTGAACAAGCGAGGGAAAAGGAACAGGCAGAAAAACTCGAAAAAATTCTCGAACAAATTGACTCATTAAACGATCGCGCCGACCGAGTTGCGACTCGTGCTAAACACGCTGATGTCATTTCCGGCATAGAGGCGATAGATACACGCACTGAAAAACTTGCTGAACGGGCTAAGCAGGTATTAGAACCGCCTGCTGCAACTGAACCAGAGGAATTGGAAACGAGCAAGCCTCAGAGAAGCGATCGCGACATTGAAGCCAAGCTCACCGAGAAAGTTAAAATCAACAATCCCGAAACCAAGGCAGCTCAAATTGGCGAAAGAATTGGCGATCTAGAGAGCAAGCTCAACCCAAACTCCCAAAAATCTAGACCTCTACAGCTCGATAAAGATACCAGCATCAGCGAACAGTTAGACCAAATTCAAGACTATTTAAGCAACCTCTCAAAGAGGTTGGATCGCCTTGAAAGTATCGTTGACAAACTGGAACATAAAATGACCGTTCAGATGCCTGTTGAATCAGAATTTAATCCTAATTCACAAGTGCCAGAAACTCGTCAAAAAGTTCAGCCCACAGTTACTGCACCTAACAGTATCGACAAGGAGGAAAGCGAACCAGAGGATCTTCTTAGTAAAATGGTAGCTCAAACAAAAGTACAGCAGCAGCGAGAAACTATAGCAGATTGCTTAGTCAATTATGCTTTCGCTACGGGGCAGCCTCCCCGATCGGGAATTGCTTTTGATGGTGGCGGCAGCTTGTATGTAACTGGTGAAAATAACGAAGTTAAAGTTGCCGTCAAAGGCAGCGATAATACCGAAATTTTTTCCGGAACCAAGAATGGCGAACGCTGGAAATTTGAGCCGGCTCGGGACAAGCTAACTCCAGAAGAAAGAGAAGCCATTTTCAAATTGCCTCAGTCGGAAGAAGAGTACAACAAACTAGCAACTGCCCAGGCTTTAGTTGAAAAGTTTCAGGACACCTTCCCCAAACGCTTTAGCGGGGAAAAAGATCCAGTGTTTCCTTGGAAAGAATCGCGTCGCGAAGACGGCACGACCGGGGCAATCAAATACGAATTTGAAATCCTGGATCTGCCGGACGGGTCAAAACAACTGATCGGAACTGACCCCCGCCAAGGTGACGCACAAGTGTTCGATGCCGTTCTGGTCAAAGGAAAGCCGCCAGACGTTCGACAGTGCCACATTGCTGTTGAAGAAATGGAGGGTGTAGTCGGCTCCCCAGAGCCACAAAAAACCCAATCTAGAGATTCTCACGCATCTAAAGACTACAACTATACCTCGCCAGAACGCAAAGAACGATCGCGAGAAGACAGCAACGAATTGCAAGCATAAACTACTTTGAGGACAAATCCAATGCAAAACGATTACTTACACAACAACTACCGCTCTCATGGCGATCGCACTAGCGTTGCTAACCAAAGCATTATCCACAAACGCCGCAGCCATTTTAGCAAATTCATGCGTAAATTCAAACTCAATAACGCCGATTTAGCCTTCATTGCAATTTGCCTAATTGCAGCCATTTATCTAACTCTTGTCCAGCCCTTATTTGTCAGCGTATTTAGCTGTGCATCTCTGGTGTTCTTCGGACTGTGGCAAATTGCCCGCAGCATTCCCATCCTCGAAAAACTGCTGGGCAGCAAAATTCGCTTCTGGCACTTAGCCGTTGCTGTCATCACAGTAACAATGTTCCTGAATAACTTTCAGACCCCAGCCCAAGCCGTTTTTCTAAGCGGTCTCCAAGCATTTATGACCAATCTAGCAACGGAAGCTGGAGCCGCCGGAGGAGGAACAGCCATTGACGAATCAACCATCGCTTTAATTTTCAATGCCATTCGAGGCGTATTTCTCTTATTAGTAGCCGCCGCAGCTTTATTCGCTTACAACCAAGCGCAGCAAGGCAACGATTGGCGGCCAATTGTCACCCAAATTGCCCTCGCCTTCGGCATTGTAATTGCCATAGACGTTGTTACCTTCTTATTCGTCGGCGACGGTAGCGGTACAACAGCTCGTTTTGCCCCCAACCTGCCACCGCTGGGAGTAATTACAACTTTGACCTTTTAGAACTAAAAAAAAGGAGTCACCAATGGCTTTACGAGATCCAGAAAAAGACTTTATCAGAGTCAATAAAATCCTGGGCAAACAAGCAAGTATCGGGTTCATCCCTGCCAATCAAATTCTACCTTGGTGCTTCTTAACCGCCATTGCATACACCTTAACAATGGGTCTATTTAGCCTGGGATTGGGTTGGTTCTTCACTGTCTCGCTTTGGCTGATTGTAAGCTGGTGGCTCCTCACAGGAAATCAACCCCACCTCTTTACTGACAAATTCCGCAAGCCCCCCGGAGATGAGTGGTGTAGCGGCGACAGCTTCTATATTTCTCCCATCTCTTCCCTGCGCCCTCCTAGCATCCAAGGCAAACCTTACGATTCACAAATCCGCATCAAATTGAAACCCAAAATTGTACCCAATCAATATGGGGGAAGGAGCAAATTTATGCCTTTCCAAAATGAAATCAACCTCTGTTGTTTGGTGGAAATTGAAAAAGATGGCAGGCAAGTGTCTGGGATGCTCCTCAATAACGGAACTAGCTACCAACTGGTATTTGGATTCCGCCTCCGAGGGCTTCACAACCTACTGTTTAGGAACGAAGTGTCGGCATTTGCAGCTTCTCTTGAAGAAGGAATGAAAGACATCCCACCCAGTGAAAAAATCACTTTCTGCACCGGTTGTTACAGCAGTGATGCTGCGAGGCAAAAAGAATTAGAACAACTAGCTGACACCGCTGAACTCCAACCCGTATCTGTACTGCTCCGAAATGAACAGCGCCGCCTCCAACAACAAACTAATCAAGGCACTAGACAAGTATGGGAGCAAATTGCTTTCTGTACTTGGACTGCCGATAACGAAGGCGAAACCATCTCCAGGGATTTCATTGGCAAAGCCATTGATGGAGTCAAAAAATTGTGCGATTCCATTGTGGAAACCATTGCAGGTAACACCCGAATTTACAGAGAGCAATTTTACACCAAGCTGCTTCTCAACTCTTTTGAACAAGGATTCCTCCGCTGGGAAATTCTCCTGAATACCAAAATGGGGCTAGAAATTAGTCCCATGAATTCATCAGAACTCTGGGAGTGGCTGTGGCTACGATTTAACAGCAGTAAACCACCGCAAATCCCACAAATTGTTAAACTTGAAGAAACCCATTCTGGCTATCAACTCAGCGAAATTAAGACAACTGACAAACACATTTGTACAGTTTTAATTGAAGGAACGAATGGCATATCCTCCTGCCCCGAACACCGCAAGACCAACAACCGCGTCTATCTCACCGGAAAGGGAAAAGAATGCGCTGTTCTGACAATGTATGACGCGCCCGCAGGCTGGATTAATACCCGCCAGCAATTGAAATGGATTTGGGAGGTGATGTCCTCAAGCTACGTCCGCGATACAGAAGCTTGGATAGAAATTAGCGCCGGAAATTCCCTTGTAATTAATGATAACTTAGCCCGACAAGCGAAAGGAGCAAAAGCCGCTAGTAGCAGAGCGATAACTAAAGGGCAAGGGCGGGATATTGGCGCTGAAATTAAACAGGAAGAATCTTTTGATGCCCAGCGCCGACTTTACCAAGGAGCCGTACCCCTAAATGCAGCCGTTGCCTTTTTAGTGTACCGAAACACAGCGGAAGAATTGAGCCAAGCCTGCAATGTACTCTCTAATAGTTTTGGAACTGCGAAAGTCATCCGCGAGCGGAACGTTGCCTGGGATATTTGGCTGCAATGCCTGCCCATTACTTGGAAATGGTTGCTGCATAGCGGTTCATTTTTGAGCGAACGCCGCCTCACCCTCGACACTGAAACTGCTGCTGGAATTCTGCCGCTAACAGTTCCCCGCGACTTGGATAGAAAAGGAGTTGAATTTATCACCCATCGAGGCGGAAAGCCAATTTTTATTGACTTGTTCTACAGCCAAATTAGCCGCGCTTTAATTACTGGCGAATCAGGTTCAGGCAAAAGCGTTTTGGGGTGGCGTTTTACTCTTGAAGCCTTAGCTAATAACATCCCTGTTGTCGGGATGGACATCAGCAGCGGGGGTAACAGTACCTTCAAAACCGCGATCGAACTTTTGGGCGACCAAGGCGCATATTACGACATCAGTCAAGGATCTAGCAATTTAGTAGAACCGCCAGACCTCCGCAAGTTCGACAAAGCTGAAAGAGAGCGGCGGATGGAATCTTGGAAAGAATTTATCCGCAAAGCTGTGGTGGCGATCGCCATGGGCAAAATTCACAACCCCCACCTAGCGCAGCGGGTAGATTCAATTATCCTGCGAATGCTCGATATGTACCTCAGAGATCCCGAAATCATCGCTCGGTACAACAAAGCATTTGAAAAAGGTTGGCGATCCCCAGAATGGCAGCAAATGCCAACTTTGCAAGACTTGTTGAGGTTTTGCAGCAAAGAAAGGCTCAACCTCAAATCGTTTGAAGAACTGGATAGGCTAGCCATCAATCAAATCCTCAGCCAAGGAAATGCTTTGCTAACATCCCGCTTAGGAAAAGCCATCGGTCAGCCCAGCACATTTTCCCCTGAACCGGCTGTTAAATTCTTCGCCCTATCGGGACTTTCTAACGAACAAGATGCCTATTTAATGGCAATTAACGCCCATGCTGCTTGCATTCGCAACGCTCTTTCTCACCCCAAAAGCTTATTTATTGGAGATGAATTGAGCGTGCTGCTTAAAAAAGATGGTTTTGCATCAGTTGTCGGCGAACTTTGCGCCACTGGCAGAAAAGATGGCATAGCCGTCTTGCTATTAAGCCAAGATTTTGATGCTATCTGCGAATGTTCCGCAGGAGCACAAATTCTGCAAAATATGGTCTACCGAATTACCGGCAGAATCACCAATTCTGGAGTAGCAGCCGCTCACAAATATTTAGGGTACGACCCGCAAATTATCAGTTCCAATGCCACAGAATCTTTTCTACCCAGAGCTGCTGACCTCTACTCCTGCTGGCTAATTGAGAAAGGAGGAAGATTTTGGCGATCGCGATTCTACCCCGGAGAGATGATGTTGGCATCAATTGCTAACAATCAAAATGAAAAAGAAGCCCGAGATCGCATCATGGCTCAATATCCTCCTACTCTCAAAGGGCAGCTTCAAGGGCTAAAGCATTTCACCCAAGAATACATTGCAGCGGTGAAAGAAGGAAAAGGCTTCGACCACATTGGTCAAAATTTAGAAATTGCCACCATAGCTGCCTATGCTCAGCCAAAAGTAGCATCCGACGTTCGCAGTAACAAGTCTCAAGTTTTTGCAAAAATCCCCAAATAACTGCCATGAAATATCAACTTCAATTAATGCAGCAACCTGCTACAAAACTAGCAGCAGTTTCCCTGTTAGCCAGTTGGGAATTAATCGTTCAACTCAGGCCAAGTTTAGCTCAAACAACTCCTCCTTTCGTACCCGGTACACAAGAAACGACCGTGAAAACTCCAGCCCCAAGCGTTTTCGTACCCGGTACACAAGAAGCGACTGTGAAATCTCCAGCCCAAAACATTTTCCTGCCAAGTACACAAGAAACGACCGTGAAAACTTCAGCCCCAACTGCGGGAAGTTTCTTAGCTCCCATTGCAGATGTTTTCAAACAAGTCAACGATTTTATCGGCGACATCCAAGGGTTCGTGCAAAACGAGCTATTTGGCTCCTTAAACGAACTTCTTTCCTCCTCTCTCGGAGCTATCCAAATTCCTGATGTGAGCCAAGTCAGCAGCCAAATTATTAAAGCTCCAACATCCCAGACAGAAGGAACAAAACTATCAGATTTACTCGAAACTAAATCGAGCAAATTAGACGGCAAAGGTTCATATAAGTGCGATTCGTTCAGTCGAAACCGAGAAATCGGGGGATGACTGGCTTCTACAGGGTAATCCATCAGGAT
>NZ_JAUBRJ010000086.1:0-30119 GCF_036701805.1 Microcoleus sp. N3A4 | reverse complement strand
CGATCGCTGGCAACTTTTGGGCTAGCTTTACTGTTTCTTTTATTCATAACCGGCGTGCGACGCCGGTGGAACGCTCTCAAAGAGGACTGTTAAATATAGCGGTTATGGTATTGAATTTAATTAAGCTCTGTCCTATATTTTAACTAACAGCCGGGAAGTCCCTCGGTATATTTAGAGGGGATTAATCTGAGCGCTGCGCGAAGTACCCCGAATAAATTACCGAGCGTGATGTCCAGAAGCGTCGGATGGAGGGACGGAAGCCGACAATTAGACATTGCAAGTACCTTTAACTTTGATGTACTTTCTAAACATTAAACTGAAAAAATGGTACATTAAAGTAGGTCGAAAAAAGGAAGTTTCCGATGCAACTGACATACAAATACCGCCTCAAACCCACAAAAGCCCAATTAGCAACAATTGTGGCTCATTTAGAACTCTGTCGTCGGCAGTACAACTACCGACTCGGTGAAAGATTTAGATGGTGGGAAGCCACGAGAACCCCTATGAACGCTTGCCCCTTGATTGTTTCAATAGTTCCTGTTGAGGAGATTTATCAAAATATTCCCTTAACCAGAGTGCAGACTAGGGATGGTAGAAAAAAGGATGAATCAGGCAATCCTTTAACTAAAAAGGGTGATGTTTTCTCGAACATTGAAGGCGGATATGTACAGTGGCAAACCATACAGCTTGCCGACATGAAAAACACTAAAAAGCTATTTCCTGATTATAAAGTGTTGGATTCTCAGGTTTTACAGGATGTAGTAAACAGGGTGGAAACTTCCTTCTCAAATTTCACCACGCCGGACAAAAATGGCAATCGTAGAGGCAAGCCCAAGTTCAAAGGACTTCACTACTACAAATCTTTCACTTATCCTCAATTAGACAACTTAGATATTGTCAAGGACGAACAAAATAGGATTTGTATCGACCTCGCAAAGATAGGTCAAGTGCCTATGGTTTTCCATCGTCCAATACCAACAGGATTCAAGGTCAAGACGGGTACAGTTATCAGAGAAGCGGATGGGTGGTATATTTCCCTGACGCTAGAAGATAAGACGGTTCCCGTAACGGTTGCAGAAATTCAACCGACTGAAGAAAACACTCTTGGTATTGACTTGGGAATTACTAATTACGTTTACCTATCCAATGGTGAAAGAGTTGAAAATCCTAGATTATTGAGAAAATCTGCCCAGAAATTAGCAAAACTTCAAGCGAAGCTGGCTAGTAGGGTTAAAGGTTCTAAGCCTTGGAAAATAATCAAGGATAAGATTTCTAAACTTCACCAGTTTATAGCTAGAGCTAGACTAGATTTTCAATTCAAAACGGCACATGAGCTATTCGGCAAATGTGATGTTTTAGTTGTTGAAGATTTGAGTGTCAAAAATCTGACTAGACGTGCCAAACCCAAGACCGATATTGAGGATGGCAATTTAGTTTATTTGCCAAACGGTCAGTCAGCTAAAAGTGGTTTGAATAAATCCATGCTTGATGCTGCTCACGGACTATTCGCCAGCGTTCTCAAATATGTCGCCTGGAAATTAGGTAAAAGCGTTTTGTTTGTCGCTCCAAAAGGAACTTCTCAACATTGCTGGAATTGCCTCAACAAAGTTCCAAAAGAATTGTCGGAGCGCTGGCATTCTTGCCAATGTGGGGAATCTTTGGATCGAGATGAAAATTCAGCCAAACTTATAAAAAAGATTGGCCTGAGTTACGAAAGTAGCGGGGGAACTCCGTCACTCAAAAAAGCCTTTGCAGAAAAGGAAAAAGAAGCCTGCGGTCTAACGGTAATCCGTTAGACCGTCAGGTTCGTTCACAGGATTGACAATTATCAGAGCAGCAATCGCTATCAGTAGATATTAGATATTATTTCTATTTGAACTCATCGCAACTTATGTTATTCCTCCCTAATTTCCACAGTCGTCTTAAGACGACTTCAGCTATGAGCCAGGGAATTAATTCCCTGGCGGCCTGTCGGAATCGCCAGCTAACAAACCTGCGGAAAAAACCTAAGCCTCTACCTTAACTCCTTTCCAAAAAGCAATATATCCTGCAATATTTTTAGCAGCATCTTTCGGAGTAGGATAGTACCAAGCAGCATCTTTATTAACTTGTCCGCCGACTTCGACACTGTAGTAACTAGCGACACCTTTCCAACCGCAAGTAGTGTGAGTGCTGCTATCCTTGAAAAACTCGCGTTTGATGGCATCCGGGGGGAAGTAATAGTTGTTTTCTACGACTTCGCATTTGTCGCTTTCGGCCAGGACGGCACCATTCCAAATTGCTTTCGGCATCAGTTTCTCTGCTTAAATTGAGATTCTCAATTATTGTAACTGTATTTGTGCTCAAAAAGCATAGAATAGTGTTGAAGCCAACAACCAACTACTGCAAATGTCAGGGTCGAATCCGCCAATATCTTCTGTGCCGCTGTCCCTCGAACAAGCTCTAAAACATTTTTTTGGCTATGACTCTTTCCGCCCGGGACAGCGGGAAATTGTCGAAGCTGCTTTACAAAAACGGGATATGATGATTGTCATGCCGACTGGCGGTGGCAAATCTTTGTGTTTTCAATTACCGGCTTTGTTGAAACCGGGATTGACTGTGGTTGTTTCGCCGTTAATTGCTCTGATGCAAGACCAGGTGGAAGCTTTGCAGGATAATGGAATTGGGGCGACTTTTCTCAACAGCACTTTAAGCAGTCAGGAAACCCGATCGCGCGAAACTGCGATTCTCGAAGGTAAGATTAAATTGCTCTACGTTGCACCAGAACGCTTGCTCGGTGAGAGATTTTTACCGTTTTTAGATATAGTAGCAAATAAGTTAGGAATTTCGGCATTTGCGATCGACGAAGCCCACTGCGTTTCTGAATGGGGACACGATTTTCGTCCAGAATACAGGCAAATGGAACGAGTGCGCGATCGATATCCCGACATTCCCATTATGGGGCTAACCGCCACCGCCACCGAGCGCGTCCGCCAAGACATCATCCAGCAGCTAACTCTGCGAAATCCCTACATCCACGTCGCCAGCTTCAACCGCCCCAATTTATACTACGAAGTCCGCCCCAAAACCAAGCACAGTTTTGCCGAAGTTTTGCAAATCATCCAAAAAAAAGGCGGTTCTGGAATTATCTATTGCCTCAGCCGCAAAAAAGTTGACGAAGTTGCCTATAAATTGCAGCAAAGCGGCATCCAAGCCTTACCATACCACGCCGGCATGAACGATGTCGATCGCGCCACCAATCAAACCCGCTTCATTCGCGACGACGTGCAAGTAATGGTAGCCACAATTGCCTTCGGTATGGGCATCAACAAACCAGACGTGCGGTTTGTAATTCACTACGACTTGCCCAAGAATTTAGAAGGATACTATCAAGAATCCGGCCGCGCAGGCCGAGACAACGAACCCGCCCATTGCAGCTTATTTTTCGGCTACGGCGATGTCAAAATGATCGACTACATCATCGAGCAAAAACCCGATCCGCAAGAACAACGAATTGCCCGCCAACAGTTGCGTCGAGTCATCAACTATGCAGAATCCACCGATTGCCGCCGCACAATCCAGTTAAGTTATTTTGGCGATTCATTCCCCGGAAACTGCGGCACTTGCGATAACTGTTGCAACCAAAAACCAGTAGAAGATTGGACGATTGAGGCAATGAAATTTCTTTCTTGCGTCGCCCGATGCCAAGAAAAATTCGGCATGAATCATATTATTGACGTGCTGCGAGGCTCAAAAAGTCAAAAAGTATTGCAATACCAGCACCACCAACTTTCTACTTACGGAATTGGCAAAGATAGAAGTGCTGATGAATGGAAAAAGTTGAGTCGAACGCTGTTAAATCAAGGTTTTCTAGACGAAAGGACAGACGGATTTCCCATTTTGAAACTGAATGAAAAAAGTTGGGAAATTATGAAACGTCAGCGCACAGTCGAAATCGCCATTGAACCGCAGCGGGAAGTACAGGGAAAAGTTCGTTCTTTGGCAGTAGAAGTCGAAGGTTTATTTACCGTACTGCGGACGCTACGCAAGCAAATTGCCGACGAACAATTTGTGCCGCCTTACGTAGTTTTTGCTGATAAAAGCTTGCGAGACATGGCAGAAAAACGCCCGCAAAATCTCACCGAATTCGAGGAGGTTTACGGCGTTGGTAGCAACAAGCGAGATAAGTACGGCAAGGTTTTCTTGGAGGCAATTCGCAGTTTTTGCCAAGAACAAGGATTGCCAAGTGGTGCTGCATCTTCTGATGTCGCTAATCTTCCCAATCTTTCCAACGTTGCGTCTTATTCTCAGATGCAAACCTGGGAATTATACCGACAAGGTTTGACAGTTCAAGGAATAGCTAATGCGCGGGGGATGAGTCCTAATACTATTTCTGGGCATCTCGTAGAATTGATGGAGATGGGCAGGGAAGTTGATATAAATTTGTT
This sequence comes from Microcoleus sp. N3A4, assembly GCF_036701805.1. Classification (NCBI taxonomy): domain Bacteria; kingdom Bacillati; phylum Cyanobacteriota; class Cyanophyceae; order Oscillatoriales; family Microcoleaceae; genus Microcoleus; species Microcoleus sp. N3A4. Next base: position 25,692 of record NZ_JAUBRJ010000086.1, on the reverse strand, counting down.
GGTGGAACCGGAACGCCAGCAGGCGATAGTGTACGCAATTGAAGTTATGGGGGATGAGAAACTGAGAGCAATTTATGAGTTTTTGGAAGAACGTTATACGTTTGAGGAGATTAAGTTTGTCCGCGCTTGGTGGCGGCAAAATTATGTCAGTTTTTAACCGCAGATGTAGGCTGATGAACGCTGATTCGGCGCTGGAACCGCGAACTCAGTCGCAGTTATCTCAGACATTTGTTTGGTACTGCGCCGATGGTGGATGCACCGCGCCATGTCGCTTGAATCTGAGATATTGCACCATTGTCAAGAACGAGCAAGATGCCCGTTCCACAATAAAATTGCTCTCTTGTGGAACAGGCATCTTGCCTGTTCCTAAACAATTAATTGAGAATGGTACAACATCTCAGTTAAATATGAGATATTGCAAGAGTTTGATGAACAGGGTTTCCGGCCTGTTCCACAAAAGTTCAATTTTATTGTGGGGGTAAGGTGCGCCACAAGCACCCAGCACTTTTAAAGTGCTGATATATCTACTCGTTTTAATCTTGAAGAATACAGCGAATGAATCAAAGTTTAATGAATCTTTAACGATCGCACTTCAGAGACAATCGAAATTAAAAGGTACTATAAATCATGCAAATTACGATCGCCCTTCCCGACAATCTACCCCTGACTGAAGCCGATGTGCGGATAGAATTGGCGATCGCGCTCGATCGGCTAATTTTCTAAACTGTAAAGTTTTATGGTTTAGCTTGTGGTTCCCACTGACAGATAGACTCTGGTTTGAGAGGGCAAGTTTTGGGTGCAATCGGATTTCCGCTGAGTTTTAGTTCAATCAGTTTAGTCAAAGATTTCAATGGTTTGATGTCACTAATTTGATTGGAACTAAGCTTAAGAAAAGTCAGGTTAGTCAAGGATTGCAATGGTTTGATGTCACTGATTTGATTGTTGTCGAGCCAGAGTTCAGTCAGTTTAGTCAAGGATTCTAGCGGTTTAATCTCGCTGATTTGATTGCCAAAGAGGACGAGCGTAATCAGGTTGGTCAACGATTGCAAAGCTTTGATGTCGCTAATTTTATTGTTGTCAAGGGAGAGCGTAATCAGGTTAGTCAAGGATTGCAAAGGTTTGATGTCGCTAATTTGATTATTGTAGAGCCAGAGTTCAGTCAGTTTAGTCAAGGATTCTAGCGGTTTAATCTCGCTGATTTGATTGTTGTCGAGGAAGAGAGCAGTCAGGTTGGTCAAGAATTCTAGCGGTTTGATGTCGCTGATTTTATTGTTTGTGAGACCGAGCCGAGTCAGGTTAGTTAAAGATTCCAATGGTTTGATGTCACTGATTTTATTGTGAATGAGATAGAGAATAGTCAGGTTAGTTAAAGATTCTAGCGGTTTGATGTCGCTAATTTCCTTGTCGCTCAGGTCGAGTGATCTGATACTCACAAGTCTTTGATTAGCCGCATCGCACTCAGTAGTATTAGCATTCTGCAACAGCACCTCAACAGTATGTTTGGCTTCAGGACTCAAATCAGCTTTTTGGCGACACCAATCAGCAAATGTTCGTCTACTGTTTCCCAGTTGCGTTTCTTCGGCCTTCACTCCGAGGCTAGTTCCAGATAATGCTACGATCGCACTAAAAGCAACTACTATCAAACTTGCTAAATTCATGTGTTTCTGTGCAACTATAAATTTCATCATTTTGTACCTCTAATTTTCTGAATAAACAATGGCAGGTTGACAAACTGTCACGAGACTGCCAGATAGTTCTAAAATAACTGTGATATTAAACTTATAGCCAATAATTTTATCTGCATAAACTCAGGAAAATACCCTATGAACGGCCCAGCGTCTTACACATTGTCTCAACTGACCGATCGCGATCGCGCTAACCTCAGCAAGTTGATCGATTACAGTTCCATCCAATCAGTACCCGAAATTTGGGCGATCGTCAAACAGCGATTTCCTCAAACCGTCGCCCTCCACGACCCCCACAGCCAGCCAGAAATCAAACTCACCTACACCGACCTCTACCAACAAATCCAGCAATTCGCCGCCGGCCTCCAAGCCCTCGGCATCGAACCAAATCCAGGAGAAGCCGTCCCTCCCCGCGTCGCCCTCTTCGCCGACAACAGCCCCCGCTGGCTGATAGCCGACCAAGGCATCATGATGGCCGGGGCCGCCAACGCCGTTCGAGGTGCCACCGCCGACCCCGAAGAACTTTTGTACATCATCCAAGACAGCGGAAGTACCGCCTTGGTAGTCGAAAACCGGGCATTACTCAAAAAACTGCAACACCGCCTCCCGGATTTGCCCGTTCAACTCGTCGTCCTCCTCTCCGATGAAGAACCCGAAGCCAGCCCAACCCTAAACACAGTCAAATTTTCCCAAGTCATGACCACAGGGGCAAACCGCCCCCTCAAACCATCCAACCACAAGCCTCAAACCCTCGCCACCCTCCTCTACACCAGCGGCACCACTGGCAAACCCAAAGGCGTTATGCTGACCCACGGGAACCTGCTGCACCAAATCACCACCTTCGGCACAATTCTCCAACCCGAAGTCGGCGAATCTGCCCTCAGCATCCTGCCCAGTTGGCACGCCTACGAACGCACTGTCGAATACTTCCTGCTTTCCCAAGGATGCACGCAAATTTACACCAGCATTCGCTATTTCAAACAAGACTTGAAAACTTGCAAACCCCAGTACATGGTCAGCGTTCCGCGCATCTGGGAATCGATTTACGAGGCAGTACAAAAGCAATTTCGGGAACAGCCTCCCAACAAACAAAAATTGGTGAATTTCCTGTTATCTGCCAGCCAAAAATACATAGAAGCCCGCCGGATTGTCGAAGGATTAACTCTCAATTTACAACCTGCCTCAGTTGCTGAAAAATTCATCGCCCGGATCAAAACCATTCTGTTGTCGCCCGTTTACGCCCTTGCCGAAAAACTCGTTTACCAAAAAGTCCGGGAAGCTACGGGAGGACGTTTTAAGTGGGCAATCAGCGGCGGCGGTTCTTTGGCCGCGCATTTAGACAATTTCTTTGAAATTGCGAATATCGGTTTGTTGGTGGGATACGGTTTGACCGAAACATCCCCGGTTTTAACCGTCCGCCGCCCTTGGCACAACCTCAAAGGTTCCGCAGGACAGCCTATTCCAGGTACGGAAATTAAAATAGTAGACTCGGAGACTCGGCAACAACTGCTTCCGGGCCAGCGCGGCTTGGTATTGGCAAAAGGGCCGCAAATCATGGCGGGCTATTATCTCAATCCCCAAGCTACCTCAAAGGCGACCGACTCGATGGGCTGGTTCGACACCGGCGATTTGGGCTGGCTGACACCGGGAAATGATTTAATCTTGACCGGGCGGGCCAAAGATACGATCGTCCTCAGCAACGGCGAAAACATCGAACCGCAGCCCATAGAAGACGCCTGCGTCCGCAGCCCCTACATCGACCAAATTATGCTAGTAGGTCAAGACCAGAGATCCGTCGGCGCCTTAATTGTCCCCAATCCAGAAGCCGTGCAGAAATGGGCCGAAACTCAGAATCCCCCATTACACGAAATTGACTGGAATAGCAAGACAATTCAAGATTTATTCCGCAAAGAATTGAACAGGGAGGTGCAAAATCGCCCCGGATACCGCGCGGACGATCGCATCGGCCCGTTCCGGTTGATTCAGGAGCCATTTTCGATGGAAAATGGAATGTTGACCCAGACCCTGAAAATTAAGCGCCCCGTTGTGACGCAACACTACCGCGATATGATTGACGGAATGTTTTGAAATGTTCGCAGGACTTGGGGAATGGAGAAGAAAAAATTATCCCAACACCCGAGTCCCGAGTCCGAGTCCTCAGTCCTGGGCCATTAGTTCATGTTTACCAACTAATGACTAATGACTAATGCCTAATTCGTAATAGACAAGCAACAACTTTATGGAACCACAATTACTCTTGAAGCGATCGATTAACGTTAAAGTCGTCGTTACTCCCCGCTGGAAAGAAGAAGCTCAACAGCAACTCCAAGCCCAAATCAATCAAATAGACTCTCAGCTACAACAGCTAGAAATGCAAGGGCAGCGGATGGTTTCAGAAATCCAAAAGCAAAACCTGCACCCCCCAGGCCCGCAAGTAATGCAGCAAATAGAAAACATTCAAGTGCAAGTGAATCAAAGAAAAAGCGAACTGCTAGAACAGAAAAACCAAAACCTGCAACAGCTCCAGCAAGTGCAGGTGCTAGACCTCGAACAAGAAGTGAGTCAAGGTCAAATTGACGGCACGTTCACTGTCGGGCTGGGAGAAAACTTGATTCAAAAAATGCAAGTAGAAGTTCTCCTCCGCGACGGCATAGTCGAAGAAATTCGAGGTGATATTTAGAAATTGGTAAGTGGTAATTGGCGATCGGTAATTGGCAATAGATTTTGAGTCAACAGTCACACATCAAGAATTCGAGAGACTGGCATAATAAGTATTGCCGGTGGTCGATCGCCAATTATCAATTGCCAAATACCGATTACCTATTACCAACTCAAAAGGACTTTTTACAAATGATTCGCGAAGTTTTCATGCCAGCCCTGAGCTCTACCATGACAGAGGGCAAAATTGTTTCCTGGGTCAAATCTGCTGGGGACAAAGTAGAAAAAGGCGAAACCGTGGTAGTGGTTGAATCCGACAAAGCCGACATGGATGTCGAGTCTTTCTACGAAGGCTATTTAGCAATAATTATCGTACCTGCGGGCGAAGTTGCTCCGGTGGGAGCAGCCATCGCGCTAGTCGCAGAAACAGAAGCCGAAATCGCTACCGCTCAGCAGCAAGGAGCCCCCGCCCCAACCGCAGCCGCCGCCCCGGCTCCGAGCCCCGCTCCTGTCAGCGCACCTACAGCATCAGCGGGTTTGCAGCAAAATGTCAGCCGCCAAAACGGCCGCAGCGTCGTTTCTCCCCGCGCTCGCAAGTTAGCCAAAGAGTTTAAAGTAGATTTGAATTCTATCAAAGGCAGCGGGCCCAACGGTCGCATTGTCGCAGAGGATGTGGAAGCAGCAGCCGGGAAAGCCCAACCCGCTCCGGTTCAGCAACCGGTAACAGTCCCCGCAGCACCTGCACCCGCACCCGCAGCACCCGCAGCACCCGCACCCGCCCCCGCAGCAGCCAAACCCGCACCCGCACCAGTCCCGGCGATCGCGCTTTCGGGCCAAAGAGTACCGATGAACGCGCTGCAAAATGCGGTGGTGCGGAATATGGAAGCAAGTTTGAGCGTGCCGTGTTTCCGCGTGGGTTACACAATTACTACTGATAATCTGGACAAACTCTACAAACAAATTAAGTCGAAGGGCGTCACGATGACGGCTATGCTGGCGAAGGCTGTAGCAGTAACTTTACAAAAACATCCTCTGCTGAATGCTTGTTATGTGGAGTCGGGAATTCAATACCGCGCTGACATTAATGTGGCGGTAGCGGTGGCGATGGACGGCGGCGGTTTGATTACGCCGGTGCTGCAAAATGCCGATCGCCTCGATATTTATTCGCTCTCCCGCACTTGGAAGGATTTAGTCGATCGCGCCCGCACCAAGCAGTTAAAGCCTGATGAATACAGCACGGGAACTTTTACTCTTTCCAATTTGGGAATGTTTGGAGTAGACAAGTTTGATGCGATTTTGCCGCCGAATCAAGGCTCGATTTTGGCGATCGGTTCTTCGCGGCCGCAAGTAGTGGCAAACGAGGAAGGCTTGATGGGAGTGAAGCGGCAAATGCAGGTGAATATTACTTGCGATCACCGAGTAATTTACGGTGCTGATGCGGCGTCTTTCTTGCAAGATTTAGCGAAATTGATCGAGACTAATCCTCAGTCTTTGACACTTTAATTAGTTGACAGTTGACAGTTGACAGTTAACTGTTGACTGTTGACTGTTGGCAGTTGGCCGTTGGCCGTTGGCCGTTGTCAGTTGACTCCGAAAGCAGTTGTCACCAATTACCAATGCCCTATGCCCTATGCCCTATGCCCTATGCCCTATGCCCTATGCCCACTCCTTACACCTCATGTTACACCAGAAAGGCTATAATTCTATATCGCTCTAACCCAAAATAAAATCAACGCTTACTTCAAACTCAGGAAAAGCTAGCGGCGCCACCATTTCTCCCCGCTCAAACTTTTGCATTGAAGTATAGCCATTTGCCGTCGGAAAACGGTAAACTTCTAAACAATTAATCTCAAGATCCCACAACCATACTTCTTGAATACCAGCACGAGCATAGTTAGGTACTTTCACATCGCGATCGAAATCAACAGTGCTATCAGAAACCTCAACTAACAACAAAACTTCAGATGGTACTGGATGTGCAGTAGCATAGTAGTCAGCGCGAGGTTGCAGCAATACAATATCCGGTTGAGGTTCGGTGCGTTCAGTTAACTGGATCGGGTCTTGGGCGCCTATAATCGCACGTCTTCTCTCCAAATCGGAGAACACAGCGATCAGGCGCTTTACACAACTTGCATGACGAGTACCAATTGCAGCCATTTGAACAATTTCTCCTTCTATCAATTCTACTCGGTCATCTTCGCTCAAAATACCAGCCTCACCCATTAGGTGATATTCTTGTACTGTAAATAGCCGTCTTTGCATCTGAACAGACATAACTATTCTCCTTATTCGACAGTTGTCTAAACTTTATCATTGTTGCCAGTAAGATTCAACCTACTGGCTCTATGTTCTGTGCAGCTTCATATTAAATTGGTATAACCACCAACTAATTACTCGATCGCACAGTCAAAACTTGCGGCGGCGTCGCATCCGGCGGATACAAGAAATCCACCTGCACCAAACGGCGTTCCCCCGGCTTCATATTCACATTCACCAAAGGTTCCCCCTGCTGTCCCCGGCGCTGCACGATGTGAATGTAGCGCGTCAAAGTCTTGCCCGTATCATCATTAAACATCACCCGCACCGTACCTCGGAAAAATATCCGATTTTCGGGAGGGTCATAAAACATCAATCCCCCCGATTCTGTATTTGCTTTGATCGGTGTTTGCATTTTAATGCTAACAGATTGGGACTCGCGAGATTTGTTGTAAAGCGGAAAACTTAAGTTGTATTGAATCCCGTAATTACCGTTAGCTAAGTAAGCAGTATCGGGATAGCGAGCTAACATTTTAGCGCTTTGAACTTGACCCGTTCCAAAAGTACCCGTATCAGTAGTGCTCAAAGCATAGGAAAATGACTCGCCGCGCTTGGGAATAGTTAAATAATCGGTTCTCGAATTGTCCGTAATTTTAGCTTGCCACTGGGAACCTTCCGCTACTCCAGCTACGCGGCCGTAAATTTTTTGCACCGGATTTTCGCCTCTCGGAGTTGGTGCTAAATCTCTCGGCCCCGCTAAACCTTTGGTATTTAAAATATTTTCCCACTGTTCTAATGTGGGATATTGCTCGACTCCTTCTTGACTGTTAGGAGCAAACATGGCTAATGATGCTACATAAACCGAATTGCTGCTCGACATTCGCATTAAAGTCGATCGACTGTTGGAAGCAGGCGTGACATTCCCCACAGGTATCGGCAAATTCATCAGCATTCGGCTCTGATTCGCCGGAATCTCGATCGCAGCGGGCAAAATGGCTTGTCTGTATCCCCGCAGCACATCGCTGGTGATGCGGCTTCCAGGCCCCGCAAACACAGTGCCAAATCGATTTTCTAAATACGACGGCAAATCGACAAACAAGGCATCCGGCCGAGTTAAATAAGTCGCTCCTTGCAATACTTTTAAAGTAACAGATTCCGAGTTGGGATTGCGGACAATTATTCCTTGAAATAAGGTGCGAGTTTCGGCGCGATTTTTAGCTTTGGCGATGTGGTGGGCGAAGATGTCAAATCGGCCTTTGAAGGGAAAGTTTAAGTGTGCAGAAGGTACTTGTTTTCCTTCGGGGGGAAATGTGGAGAGCAAAATGCCTTCGGTTTGCACGACTTCGGGGCTGTTGCTGTTGAAAACCGGGATGTTGTCGAGTTGTCCGGGCAAAACGCGCACTTGTTGGGGTACCGTCACAGTGTTCAGCGGGCCCGTTGTCGGAGGTGCTGGCAAATCCAGTTCGTTTTCCGGTATCGAAAATTCTCGCTGGATGATGACTTGTTCGGTCGGAGGTGTCGGGATTGCTTGAGCTAAGGGTAGAATTGGCAAAAACATTGCTGAGAGCGCGTTTAACTGAACTTGCAGAAGATTGCCTGGACATAGCAACCGACACAAAACTTTACCACAAGTTGGTTAAGGTTTGTAGTCAGGACTTTAGTCCAATGGCACTGAAAAAGGCTTAATCACGCCCGCAGTTTAGCTTTCAAGACAGAGCGAGGTTCCTGCATTCGAGGATACGGTTTCGGCCTGCGTTTCAAAACTCTAGGTTCAGAACGCTCAGGTCGAATCGTGAGTAAATTAGTTGCCACCTGTTCCAAAAGTAATTGACGCCATTGTCGCTGTTGGCGTTTTTCTGTAGTTGCCAACAGGGTCAAGAACTGATTAAACAACTGCCGAGTTGATTGGAATGAGACTTGAAAAGCTGTATGTTCTGACGAAGATACAGCCTGCCACATAATGGTACGTAATAAAGTGTAAGCTAGTAGGTGTGTCCAGATTTCCTTTCTCACCATCACCGGAGTTTTCGCTGTTAGCATCTCCATTTTTAACGTGGTTTTGACATAGCGTAAATTGACTTCGGCTGCCGACCAACGAAGTCCATATAAAAAAGTCAAGTTTTCAACAGTGTACCGTTTGGCATCCACCAATGTTGTCACTACAATGATACGCTCAGCTCTGAAGCCGCGGCGCTTAATTCGCAAGCATACTTCCCGGACAATGAAACTAGACGGTAATGCCTCGAATTCCTCAAAAGTCATGTGGTTGGGACACTGTTGGGGCTTATTCCAGACGACTTTGTGATCGCCAATTCCCAACTTCTTTCCCCGTCGAAAGTCAGTTTTACGGAGATGATTTTTACGAAAAACAGCATCTGCTCCTTGTTGTTTCACCAAAACTAAATCGACATAATTACCATAAGCTTGATCTGCCAATATCACATCGTCGGGGACTAAATTTGCATAAATCAAACGGCTCATCACAATCTCACTGCTCGCCAAGGAAGCTATGCCAGCGGATACCACAGCCCCAGTGAGCAATGAAAAGAGTACCACTATTTTAGCGATGGGAAATCCACACCCGGGTTTTTGATTGCTGTGTTGCGGATACTCGGCTTGATTAGCAGCAGTATCACTCATCAACACTGTTGTTCCATCTAGTACCCGCACTCGTCGTCCACACCATTGTTGTTCTATGGGAACTTGCGCCTCTAGAGCCTCTGCGACTATGGGTACTAACTGTTGAACGAGTTTTTCTGGTAGTCGCTTACGAGCTTTACTGTATGCCCCGGTATCAGAAGAAGGAGGCTTGACTCCGGCCGCACTGAGCCACGTACTCATTCGCTTCACGGCTTGACTCAAACTTTTGTCGGGATCGAGTACCTGGGATATCATCGCCCACAAGGTGACTATCGGTGTGTAGACGCTTTGGTAGTAGGTGATCTTCTCATTCGCTAGAAGCGAATGGACTAACGAATCTGGCAGCAGCTTTTCCCAAGGTGAGGCAACGCTCTGCAAAAATTGTTGTTTGAGAATGCATGCACGATTTGGCATTGCCGGGAGAGAGATATTTTGGTTTGTAAGGCAATTATCTATGTATATCTTGCCTTACAGATTTTTTTTTGCTCACTTTTTCAGTGCCATTGGACTTTAGTCCTTTGTGAAAAAACAGAAGTCCTCACGACAACAAATCTGTCAAACTAATGTTTGTAGTCAGGACTTTAGTCCTTTGTGAAAAAACAAAAGTCCTGACAACAAATCTGTCAAACTAATGTTTGCAGTCAGGACTTTAGTCCTTTCCCCGACTTCGGCAAATTTTCAATGACAATAATTTTAACCAATGACGACGGCATAGACGCTCCGGGCATTCAGGCACTTTTGCAGGCTGTCAGCGGCAAAACAATTATGGTGGCTCCTCAAGGGCAATTGTCCGGCTGCGGGCATCAAGTGACGACCCACAGTCCGATTCATGTCGATCGGCGATCGGAATTTGAGTATGCTGTAGGCGGAACACCGGCAGACTGCGTTCGCATTGCTCTCAATCACGTTTGTGCGAAGCCGGATTTGGTGCTTTCGGGCATTAACGCAGGTGGCAATTTGGGGGTTGACGTGTACATTTCCGGTACGGTTGCTGCTGTGCGGGAAGCAGCAATGCACGGTATTCCGGGCATCGCAATTTCCCACCGGATTAAAAGGCCGCTCGAAATAGACTGGGATTTAGCGACTCGCTGGACATCGCGGGTGTTGGCGGATTTGCTGAAGCGGGAACCCAAGTCTGGGTGTTTTTGGAATGTGAATTTGCCCCATTTAGCGCCCGGAAGTGCGGAACCGGAAATTGTGTTTTGCCGGCCTTCGACTGAGCCGCTGCCTGTGGTTTACCGCCAGGAGGGAGAATACTTTTATTATGCGGGAGAATACGGCTCGCGCGATCGGGCGGCGGGGACTGATGTTGACGTGTGTTTTGGGGGTAATATTGCGGTGACTGAGATATCGCTGTGATGGGATTTGATGGATTTGGGCGAGCAAACTATATTTTTTGGGCAAGAAACTCTACATAGACGATGTTAAATTCGATCTGCGACGGAATGTTTCATATTCATGGCTAAAAACAGATTTCATTATACTTTGGGTTTAGCACTGCATCTCCCCTAGATATAATAAACCTGTTTTTTGATTATCCCAAAATAGGATATTCAAATTTGTTGAAAATTGATAGTAATGACAATTGAACAGAATTAATCGCAACCCCGAGAGTCGCAGCTATCTCTACTTGCGGCCGTCCGTGATCCCATAATTTTTTTTGTCATCCTTCGGCTTAGCAACACCATCAGGTTGTTTCTTTGGCTTTTTGACTTCTTTGTTGCTTTTTCTTTCTTTGGACATGATCGTTCCTCAATTTTGACTCAGCATAACATAGATTGACACATCTGCCTAACTGCCAGTAGAGGCGGTGATCCTATACAGATATTACTGGCTGTTAGTTTTCTACAATCTGCTGTATATTATCCGGTAGGTTTTGAGCGAATAGACTCTACCGTTAGGTCGATCGAGAAATCCGTCAGAAGTACAATGTCGGAAATTATTTTTAACCCCGATCGACTTAAAGCAATATTGCAAAGCGCGATCGTCTAAATGCTGCTAGACAATAGAGAATTATTCTCGTTTATCAAGTTGTTCCACATCTAATTTTAAGGAAAAATGACAGCAGATAAAATATGGAGCTACGACTGTGCCAGCCTTCGCGACACCTGACGCGAACACGACGAACAAATTTACAGTTTCAATTTAAAAAAGCTGTTCGCCGCAGTTGACAACAAGAATATTAATTTTACTATAGATGATGGGAAAACCTCTCAAGAAATTAGTAATTTTTTAGGTTGTGGCTAGAGCACAGTAGGATATTGGTGTGTATCTGGAGACCCCGAGCATCTAAAATCACTGCGCGACGGAGGTGAAAAGGTAATTATACACAAATCACCAATTAATGTATAAATTTGTTAATGCAACACTTCTGATAGTTTTTGATTGTAAACCGTAGAATAAGGATTTCAGGGCGATTCTATAACGGCAAGCAACGCTTCCCGAGGCACACAAGCTGCCAGCGGAAAATCAAGGGTTTCAGACTGCGACCTAAAAACAGTCTGGACTATTGAAAAAGAACAAAGTATATTTAAAAATATCAAGTTAATTTCTAGCTTTCTTCAAAGTGCGATCGCATCCGCTCGGTTAGATATAAAATAGTTATAAAGAGTGCGTATTTATAAATAAATTTCAGATATTAGGAATCTGACCCGTATGGAAGTAACCGAGCTGCTCAAAGACTACGAAAATGGAAACAGAGACTTTGCGGGTGTCAACCTCAGCGGAGCCAACCTCAGCGGAATCATCTTGGTGGGGGTCAACCTTTCGAGGGCTAACCTGTCGGGAGCTAACCTGAGTCGGGCGCACCTCACCAAAGCAGAACTCAACGGCACAAACCTTTACAGGGCAAATCTGAGTTTTGCCAAAATGGGCCAAGTCAGACTAGCAGACGCAGACCTTACGAAAGCCAATCTCAGCGGAGCTTTCCTCGTCAAAGCAAAACTGCCCCGGGCCAAGTTGAGCGGCGCCCAACTCATAGGTAGCAACCTGCGGAGCGCCACCCTCTGGAACGCCAATTTGTGTACAGCCGACCTGCAATTTATCAACCTGCGGGGCGCGAACCTCACCGGAGCCAACCTCAACTGGGCAAACTGCGGAGGGGCAAAACTCAGCGGTGCAAAGCTTTTTGGCGCTCAACTAACAGGCATCTATCTCAGCAAAGCTTACATCAACGGCATCGACCTGAGCAGGACGGATCTGAATGGCGTCAACCTGAGCGAAGCCAAACTGAACGGGGTCAATTTGGAAGGCTCGAATTTGTTAGCAGCCAATCTCAGCGGGGCTCAGTTGCGGGGCGTCCAGTTGAGGGGAGCAGATTTAACCAGGGCAAATCTGGTGGGAGTTTCTTTGGTGCAGGCAAACCTCGATTGGGCTAGGCTGTGCTATGCAGACTTGAGCGAAGCCGATTTGAGCGGGGCCACATTCATGGGAGCCAACTTTGAGGGTACTCAGTTAGGCGGATCGACAATGCCCGCATCTGTGAGCCATGATGTCTACTTACCTGCGGGGGGTTGTGTTGCAGTTTAGCCAACGAAAAAAATCACTCTCGCATCAGAGCCGGCAACTCTGGCATTGGTTTAACTTTTGATGCAGAGATCGTTACTTTTGTGAGAGTGCTGCACCGGCAAGAAATTGACCGATATTTGCGAGAGTTTGTAGCATCACTATTGATCTCACCCGATTAATTTCGCGACTCGCAAAGCAGAGGTAATAGCTCCTTCGTGCAAACCATCACCCAAATAAGCTCCCGCATGATAAGTGTTGTTCTCGCCATTAGTTTCGATAACTTCATCTCGATATCGAAAAGACTCGACAGTGTACAGCGGCGTGTGATGTTTCTGAATGTGAATAATCTGCTTTTTGTCGATCGACTCTTCGAGTTTAAAGGCTAAGCTGTACTCTCGCGGCGACTTGATGCCGCAAAGCTGATTCAAGCTCGCATTATATCCCCATCCCTTGTTCGTCTCGAAAAAATCAAATTCTGATAACTTGCGGATGCCGTAGCGATCGTACATTGAAGTATCCGAATGCAGCACAGTCGTGGCATAATTGGGTTCCCACGCTGAAAACCGCTTGATTTCGGCATCTGTAGGGTCGGACAACAGCTTCATTACTCGATCGGGCGGCATCGCAAAAACCACCTTATCAAATTCCTGACTCTCCCCATTAGCCAGCACAATTTTTACAGCATCAGCACTTCTGAAAGTCTGGGCAATCTCCACATTCAGCCGTATATCGCCCTTAAACCGCTCCAGAATCTTTTCAATGTAAGAATACACCCCGCCTTTAATCCTCACCCAGTTGACCGAGGCATATTCGCGCAGAACAGGCATCGCTAATTCCGCCGGAAAATTGTCGAGCAATTCAAACGGTATCGAGTAGCTGTACATCGTCAGCAACTTCAGCCAATAATTGCGGACGGAGGAGCTTTTCAAAGACTCAGAAAGCGGCACATCGTAGAAATCGTGCTGTTTAGCAAACCGCATTTTCAAAATAAATCCCGCCGAACGAGCGTAGAGACTATCCAGCCGCAAATACTCGATCAGGCGTTGGATTCCGGTGAAATTCTTTCGGATAGAGACCGCCGATAAAAAGTGGCTGCCATCTTTAAGAAACAGCGCTGAACCAATTTGCACTGGTTCTAATTCAACCCCTAGTTCCTGCATAAAAGCCGCGAAATTGTAAAACACAGTGGGAAATTCCAGCACCCCATTTTCTAATATTTCACTGCACTCAGATTGATTGGGCGCAACATTTTTGTTCAGCGTCCGAATGTGTCCGCCTAAAATCGGCTGACTTTCCAACACAGTGACGTGATGCCCCTGTTTATCGAGCCAGTAGGCTGCTGCCATACCACTGGCTCCGCCCCCAACAATTGCAATTCTCATAGTTCACTCCTAGATTGATAGAATGGAACATTAATCATCGAATGCTTAAAAGCTATTGGAGAAACGATCCGATCCCCCCTAACCCCCCTTAATAAGCAGGGTGGTTTTATTGTGAGGAGAAGAAAACTGAAACGACAGAAAGCACCGCTCAAAGCTCGCGTCTGGGACGCAACTGTTATATTAATTAATAAAGGTACGTAGTTGGGCTTTAGCCCTCTTTAGACGTATATATAAAGAGGGCTAAAGCCCAACTACGTACCTATTTCTAGGATGACAATTAATCCACCCTGCCTAACCCCCCGCGGGAGGGGGGGACAAGAACCTTTTTCTAGCTTTCTCTCGTTGCCAGGTTGGATGTGATGCCCTTTTTATTTTTTAGTCTGCGGAGGCAGACTTCGTTTCTGTAGTAGCGATTTCAATCGCCGAGTAACCAATTCCTCCTAGCCTAAAATCGCGTCGCCGGATAAACGTTGATAAAGCAGCGCCCCCGTCCAAAATGTCGGCGCAAAGCCTGGATAGCCCGAGGAGGCGTTGCAGAAATAGAAATTGTTGAGGGATGTTTCGTGATTTAGCCGATCGACCCCCATGTTGCGCGGCGTCAGGCTAGAACCGTAGGAATTACCGTTAGGACACCAACAGAAGCGCTCGTTAGTCGTCGGACTTCCGGTAATATGAAAGACCATGTGTTTGCGGAAATTCGGAACATAGTCTTTTTCAACAACATCTAAAATCGAGTCCAGAATCTCTTGTTTCTTCTGTCTGTAAGCTTTGCGATCGCTCTCCCAAAGCTGTTTAAAATAGCTGTAATTAGCAACAGTCAGAAATTCGACAATTTGACAATCTTCTGGACAATCCCGCCGCGCTTCCGTCAGTAAAGTTGGCGTCGTAATTGCAAAACTCGGACGAGAAAAATCATTTTGCTCGTACATTTGAGCAAAAGCTTCATTCAGATCCAGATGTTCGGAATGAAACGTATTCCACTTGCCAAATCCATAGTCTCGGAGATCGATATCTTTGACAACGCAGTACACCATGTAGTTAGATGCAGAATACTCATAGTTGAGTTTCCGCCGCACTTTTTTAGAGAACAGTTCCTCTCCAATCATCTTGGCCGCTCTTTTGGGATCGAGGTTGCAAATCACCGTTTCGCCCGTGAATTCCTGGGTTTGATTCGTAGTCAAATCCATCGCTTCAACTCCCGTTACAGTTCTGTTTGTCACCCTAAAATTCGTGACTTCATGGTTTAATAGAACTTTCCCCCCGTTGGATTCAATGACATTAACTAAAGAATTGATGACATCTTCAAAATGCTGCGTCGGGTAAAAGGCACCTTCTTGATAGCCTCTAAACAAGGCAATCCAAGCATAGAAAGAAAGCTGATTTGGCGGCAGCAAAAAGTCCGGCCATTGCAGGGCTAATAGGGTTTGGGCGGCTTGCGGGAGTTGGAACTTGTCGAAAACGTCCTGAAGTGTACTGTTGAGGTGTTGGACAGCACAGAATACGTCACCGAAATTTTTGAGCAATTCAATTGGTTTGACGGGAGGAGCGAGTTTTCTGAGTCCCGCGCCGGTTTTCTCGACTTCGTTGACGAATTTGCGAATTCTCTCGCCCGCTTCGGGAAACAGCGCCGACAATCTGCGGATCAGTTCCTCTGGTTCCGAAGGAATATCGAGCGCATACCCAGGCATTCTCATGTGGTCGTAGCCATTCGGATCGTACCGCTCAAAGGTGACATCTCGATCGAGACCGAGTTTTTTGAGAACTCGATTGACTGTATGTCCTTCGTCGCAGTCCCAAACGTAGTGGAATTGGGCATTAAAGGTGTATTTTTTGGCCATCGTAAAGGTGTGACCAAAGCCTCCCGGATGTTCGTGAGCTTCGAGGATGTGTACGGTTTTGCCGGAGTTTGCCATCAAAGCTCCGAAAACCAGTGCTGATAAACCACTGCCGACGATGAGGTAATCTGTTTTCATGGTAAATTTCCTCGATCGATTGAATCGGGCGATCGTTGTCTATTTAAACTAACTCTAAATTCTGAGAAAATTCTGAAGTCCAGCAACAATTTTGCGAGGCGCGCTGGTTTAAAGATTTTATTAAAGTCTGATTGCGGTTGCTGTTAAGCTTAATTAAGCTGTTGTGGATGGAACTTATAGCTTCGGAGGCGGACTGGAAAGCCCGCCCCACAAGGGAATAAACCTGGTTTATACCTTTGTGCGTAAGTCTTTAGGTATACACTGACCTACCTAATTAGGACTATGTTAATTAGATGGGCGATCGCTTATTTGTGCGGCACAATCACATCAAAAAAAGCATCCTCCAAATCATAACCAAACATCTGCGACATGGCCATCAACTTCGATTTACTGGGGATTCCCTGCTGATTCAACCAATCAGTCAACACAAAAATTTTGTTCATCAAAAACATTTCCAAAGCTTCAGGATTGTACTGAATACCTTGGGTTTGGTGAAACTGGTGCGGCACCAACATCGCGGCATAGCGCGCCAATTCTCCCGCTTTCCAATCCAGCAAAAATGGCAGCCAAGGGTAACAAGCATCCAAGCGAATAAACCACAGCCGCACTTCGGGAATTTCCGAAATTTCTCGCGGATCTAACTCTTCGCGCGGATACTCAATTTCAAATTGTAGCTGTTGTTCGTTTTGGGCGATCGCTGCTTCTACCAGCCACTTTTCAATCACTGTCCGCACCGGAGACAAATCTAAACTGTTTATGCGATCGGCATCAATCGATATCATAATACTCATAAAAAGTCAACTCATGCTAGATTTTAAATTGCTCCTACCGATGAATCCGGGGGCTTTGTACCCTAGATGCTTGCGATCGACTGGATACCGTTTAGTTATCATACCACCAAGCACCAACATTTTATAGCAGAAGGAATAATGAATAATGAATAGGGCAAATCAATAAAAATAATGGGTTCAGTAAGGAAAAATACCCTAATTAAAGAAAGGCTGGCAACAGATTGATGAACGTCACGTTACAGAAAACGCTGCACAAGGAGCAGGATATCTATTTGCAGGGACAACAAAACCTCAACTTTAAAAAGCTGCTGAGGAAGTTGTGAAAAATGGGACAAGAATTTCCGACAACCCTAATAAACAACTACAATTATTCAAAGTTACCAAGATATGGAACCGTCACTCCCCCAAATATTCAGGAATATTAGCTATGAATGCCTTACCTGAAGCTATTCAACAGATTCTAAAAGAGGGTCGTTCTAGTATTACTGAAAGAGGTGAATTACCAGCTTTGAATCGGGAAAAATTATACAAAGAATTTGAAGAGTTTCTTCCAACTAAACCAAAATATGTTGCCCACTACTGGAGAGCTAGGCTAGAGCTAAATTGTGCACTTAAAGTTCTACAGAATTGGGAATCATGTGAATTAGCCGATAGCTCTGCTCGACAGTTATTATATGACGCAGAGAAATATTTAGTGGGAGAACTGGAAAGCGAGAAATTAGAACGTAAAAAAAGTCTTTTTTACAGTCAAGCAGAAGATTTAATGGATAATGGTCCACAATATTTTGTAGCTGCTTATGCTGGATTTGCTTGTATTTCAGCAGTCAATGCAACGTTATACGATCTTGATTTTGATACTGTGGGTCTCCCAGAAATAGAGACCGAGCCTGATTTTTGGACAGCTTGCTTTCATGCTTCTCTAGCGTACTGTGGAGGTGCAACATGGGAAAAGGGAGTTGGGGACGATTTGAAGAGAAGAGAATTTTGGGAGTGGTTTCTCGATGATGCAGTACCCGCCTTATGGCAAATATAGTAAATACCAAAAAGATATCTTAATTAAGATTCCTGAAATTGTATAATCTACCACCGATAATGATTTTTGGCATGAAGTCAGGCTGTAATAAAAAATAGAATAAATCCTAGGAATCGTACCTCGAACAAGGAGAACTCAAATTGAGCGTTGCCGAAGCTTTGTTGCAGCTACAAGATACCAACCAACTCCGGGTTTATGAAGTACAGTAAGGTTTAATTTCCCTGTTAATATACTGGCTTTAGTGTACTCTATATACCTAGAATATCCTGTAACCAATTACCCATTTTTCCCAAACTTGCTATCTTGCAAAGAATTACCAATTCCCTGGATAATTCCCCGCCCGATCAAACCAATTCCCCGCCCGATCACCTGCGTCAAAACATAAACAACAGCAGCACCCAACAGCGAAATCACCGCGCGAACCCTAGGCGCGATCGCATCTCTGGTTTCCAGCAGCAACGTCAACGCTAACTGCCACCCCGAAAGCTGTGCTAACTCCGGATTTCTCGGAGCATAAATAGAAATTCTATTAATTCCATAATCGCCCAAAACAAACAGCCAAAACCTGCTTTCAAAAATAGCTTTCGGTTCCACAAAATAGCTATCCCAGCGATACCTCCACGACAAATCATTCCGAAACCGCTCAATTTCTCGCGTCGAAATCAACTTGCCATCGTAAAAAATTTGCTTGATTTCCTCAATATTCGCCAAATTATTTAGCAGAGGCTGTACCACTCCGCTAGCAACTTGAATTGCCAAATTTTCTAACAAAGCTTCAGCTCGCTTCATCGCTTCCGGGCTGCCAGCAACACAAGAAATATTGTCAACTGTTAGCGGGATTTCAAATAGCAAATGTGCAAAAAAATCAACTGTCATCGGTATTTTGTCAAGGATTTCTGCTGCAACTGCATCAGCATCTGCCAGCAGCACCGGCACAACTTCTACACCGCTGCCTGCCAAGATATCAGCAGCGCTTCCCCCTTGACTTTCTCCCAGTTTTAAGCTTGTTTGACTGCCATCAAAAACCCGAGTTTCTCCCGTTTGCAGTGTATAGTATCTCCCAAAAAAATCTATGATTGTTGCCTCCCACAAATCCCGTAAAATAGCAGGCATTTTTTGCGACAATTGAGTTTGCTGCACTTGCGAAAAGCGCAATTCCTCCAGCAAATCCTGTAACTTTCGCAGGATGGAACTCATCAATTCGCGCTTTTTGGCCGATCGCAAAATATCGATTTCCAAAGGCAAGCCAGTCAAATTAACCAAATCAAACTGCAATTTAGCAGCCACCGAGTCAAACAAGCTACCTTGCCAATTAGTTGCAACCACCAAAGATTCAGCCGAAACTTGGGAATTCGCTAATTGCGACTCAGAATTATTTAACAAATTCTCGCCTCTAATTTCTGCTTTCTCCGCTCTGCCTTCTCCCCTCTGCTTTCTGCCTTCTGCCTTCTCCTCTTTTCCTTCAAATAATAACTGACTGACAATCCAGCGAGCGGCCAGCAATTCTCGTCGGCGCCCGCTTAGTACAACCCCATCTAAAATAGATGGCAAATCTGTCGGATCTGCGGCTCTAACCTCTTGCAAATCAGCTTTGACAACCGCCAAAGCTGCATCTATTTCCCGCAGTCCAGAAATACAAAAATAAGCCAGCATTTTTTTGTGTACTGGCGTATCAACTGTCGAATTATCTGCATTTTTATCTGCACTTGATGCGGAGTTTTCTACTATTTGAACCACCGCTGCATTTAGTTCTATTTCCGAGTTAGCTGCCGTATCTGTCGCCCAATAAGTGCAACCAGATGCCACCGCGCGAATAGCTTCCATTGTCAGGGAAATATCTCTACCTTTAGGACAATAGCCATTCGCGCCTGCTGCCTGTACTTCCGCCAACTGCTCCGGTGTCAGCGGCCCGCCTAGCAGCAACAGCGGCAGGTTGGGGTACAAATTTTTGAGTTCGCGACAAAATTCCAGTGCCTCTATTTGACCCGATCGCAAATTTAGAGTCTCAACAGCCAAAATTCCCAAATCTGCCGGCTTCTTGGCTGTTCCAGAGCCGATCGAGCGAGCTTCTAGAATCCGCAAAGCCTCGCTTCCGGTTGAAACCTCTGCGACAACTTGCAAGTCTGGATACTGCTCGCAAGCAACTCGCAGCCCCAGCCGGAAAATGGGGTCGCCATCGATCGACAGCAGTTGGAAATTACTCACTCGATTTTACATTTGAGATTTTAGAGGCCGATCGCGCGAAAACCCAATTATTCGGGGATCAAATTAGCATCAGGAGGCCCAGCCGATTCAGGAATCGAGGGCGGCGCGGGTTCCGGAGCCGGAGCCGGAGGAGCAGGTTCCGGAGCCGGAGCCGGGGCCTCTTGTCTCGCGGGCGGATAGTAAGGTTCCGGCTCTCTTGCGGGCGGATAGTAAGGTTCCGGTTCCGGCTCCCTCGCGGGCGGATAGTAAGGTTCCGGCTCCCTCGCGGGCGGATAGTAAGGCTCGGGAGCGGGAGCCGGGGCCTCTTGCCTCGCGGGCGGATAGTAAGGCTCGGGAGCGGGAGCCTGCTCGGGAGCTGGCGCGTACTCCTCCTGTCGCGGAGCTGGCGCGTACTCCTCTTGTCGCGGAGCTGGCGCGTACTCCTCCTGTCGCGGAGCTGGCGCGGAATCACGAGCGGGCTCCGGCGGCGGTGCAGTGTTGGCTCTAAGTTCGGCACTCCAGCGCCCGATCGCACCTGCTGCCTCTGAATACAGCGCTCTACCGTAACCGATTTGGGAAGCCGTATCGATCGCCGCTCCTAGACTGCCTTGAGACGCCAATTCCGCAGCTCGATCCAGAATCGGTCGGTCTTGAGCAACTTGCAGTTCGCTCACCCACTGATAGACATTATCCTGAGCTTTGGCGTACAAAGTCCTACCGCTCTTAATTTCCGAAGCTTTTTCAATCGCAGCGCTAAGTTTTCCTTGCTTCGCCAGGGCGATCGCTTCATCTAAAAAAGGCTGATCTTGAATAACTTCTATGCGTTTCGTCCACTGAGCCAAGAGAGTTTGCGCCTCTATCCTGCGGGGGCGGTTTTGAGCGATCAGGAGTACCTGAGCGATGCCGCCCTTAAATCCTTCAACCGTTCCCGTTTCTGCCAACTGCTTCGCCAGCGTCAGAAAAGATTGGTCTTCGATTCGCTGAATTTCCCGGCGCCAAGCAGCCACCAAAGTTTGAGCGTGAACCCTCCGCGGCTGCTTGAGTCCGATCGTTTGCGCTTGCTCGATCGCTACCTGAAACGCCCCTACCTGACCGAAACTAGCGATCGTGCTCGCCACTTCCAGCCGCAGCAAATCTTGAAACTGCACCTGCAAATTTTCAATTTGAACTTGAGCTTGCTTGTACAGAGGGCGACCCGGAGCAATTTGGCTAGCAGCCCCCTGCCCTTCCAGCAAGCTAAAAATGTGTTGCGCCAGCGGTGTTGATATCGACTGGTTCCACGTCACCGCCTGAGCCCTACCCAACTGCATCAAATCTTGAGCTTCCGCAAACAGCGGCGAATCCTGTGGCACCACAGAAGCAGCCTCGATCGCCCCCGGCAGGTCTTTTGCCCCCAACCGCTTAGTAGCCATTGCCAGCAAAGTCCGGCTCCAGCCCTCAATTTCCTTCTCAGCTTTAGCGCGGGCAAAAAGCTGCGAGTCAATTTTGCGAGCCAGGACGATCGCCTCAGCGAAATTTTGCGGAGTTCCGTCCTTCGCCAAATCTCTAGCCTCTTGCAAGCGCTGCCAGCCGTTTCTTTCCAAAGATATCTGCTGAATCAGTTCGTTGTACCGCTTCTGACTCCAGAAAATATTTTCCAGTTTGAACAAAGCTTGAGCGTAATCCCACGCCTTCTTTAAATCCTCAGCCTTCAAAGCTGCTAGGGCTGTATCGTAGAGTTTTTGGCCCTCCTGCCAATTTTTTTCCCAAGCAGTAACAGCCTCCTGTACCTCTGGGTAAGACGGACTGGTTTTCGGAATTTTCGCCACAATCTCCAGAGCGCCTTTCAAATCGCCCATCTCAATTTTTGCCTTGGCAAATCCCAGAATGGCTTTCGACCATTCCCCTATCAAATGTTGACCCTGCGAGTATAGCGGATGTTCTTTCGGCCAAGCCTGCACCAGTGCCATTGCCGATTCTAGCTGTTCTAGTTTGCCCGACTTAGCTGCTTGCTGAGCGCAGTAAAGTCGCTCTCCGTCCGCCGCTAATGGCGAGAGTTGCTGGCAATTGGGAGGCGGCGGCATCGTCAGCAACCACAGAAATGCAGCGGCACCCGTTACTCCAAATCCCACCAGGAGACTCAGCCAGATTAGCTGCCACTGCCAAAAAGTTCTTTTCCCCTCGATTATCGGCGACGCCGTTGCTGAGGAACTCGCATCGCCTGTCGCCTCTGCACTGAACTGTGCCGTCGGTTTGAGGGATGGGTTGTATTGCGGTGGTGTGTGGAATTGGTCAGATTGTCGTCTCGCCATTACTTCAGCCTGTCCTGTAATGCGCTGTAAAGCCTGACACTCCCACATCAAATCATAGATTGTGATGTCGGCTTCTGACTCCTGTTAAGGAGATCGAGAACTTCCTTCAAGGTACTGGCAATCTTTCCCTCTACGGCGTTTTATAGTGAGGTTCGTGTCCTGCCCCACTGGTTGCTTCCGAGCATTTTCGGCTCTCGAAGCACGTAAATCATACCAGTTATCAGACTGTTATTCACAGATCCCGGGGTCGTTTAGCAGAAAAAACACTAGAAATCCCCAGTCTGTCGAGCAATTTTAGATATTAGATTTGAGATTTGACTCTGCCGATAAATTTGGGGGGGATGAAGTAAAGTCTAATACTAATACTAATTCTCAAAACTCATGCAACAGTATCTGTATGGTGCGTCGCCACCCGTAAATCTTAAAGAATATCCACAATCTTTGAGCGACGCACCCGGATCTCAGGTGAGCGTCAACAAACCCACACTCATCATTGTTGCTTTCTGGAGGCGAGAATTGGTATAAATCCGGGTCAGAAATTCCCTGGATAAGACTCAGCGGTTGAAACCTATCCTACCCAAACGAAGTCCACTCCAAGCATACTAAAAAATCAAGGGGGTACTCAAGCCGGATTTGGTCTAAAATTTTAAGTGTAGCGGGTAGAACTGATTTTTTGGGTTTAGTCGTAAATTTTATTCCCGATCGTCAAACTTGCCGATCGAGTTTCACTTTATTTTTGTTGTGCCGAATTCCGGCGCGCGAGGGTCAAAAAACCGATCGAACCTAGCTAAATACTTGAATCATTTTAGACGACCCACAGGTCGAGCAAAAACAGCGGTGTTGCTTCCCGCGGCGGCTTTATCGGTTACGAAGCCTTTGGCGTATCGCTGACACTCTATGCTTCCGTGGCGGACTCTGCCGATTTATATCCGTAGAAATCTATCCGGTAGTCTACAATTCTGACACCAGTTTGCTTTTGGATTTGTTCGATCAAGTCGATCGGCAGTTCCACATGAACGTCCAGAATCTGAGCCGTATCAAGACAGTTGACATGAGAGTGAGAGTCGCTGACATTCCCGTACAAGCGTCCCTCCGATCGTTCTATGCACTCAATAATCCCTTCTCTAGACAAAGCTTCGAGATTTTGATAAACAGAAGTATGCCCGATCGCCTTTGCTTGTTGGTTGAGGCGATCGTAAATTTCGCGAGCCGAGAGGTGTTCTTTTGCCTCCCACAAAAGTTCTAGAATAAATCGACGCTGGCGGCTCAAGCGCATTCCCATCGCCTGACAGCGGTTTAAAGCATCTTCTAATGAATGAATTGGTTTCACAGCTACCGCCTTATAAAGCCTGCTCGATTTTTAATTCTGGTACAATATTGCACGCCCACATATCCACTAATTCTAACGCAGGGTTGCCCAACAGTAGAAGGTAGAGGGCAAAAATCTCGAATGAGTGAATTTTTTATAGTTGCTGCTGAACTTAGGCGGCCAGCACGCACCAGAAAATTTTCCGTCTCACAAATATTGCTGTGACTCTACGTTCTACTGCCAAAACTCCTAGTTCGAGGATTTAATGGCGTGAACCAGTAACTTGGCGATTTCCGAGAGTTGCTTTTTGTTGAAAGTTTTGAGCAAAAGCTTGACTACCGCCTTCGGTTCGGCGGGAAGTGCGACTTGCTTCGAGGCTGCGGCTGGGGCTGCTGGGGCGCTTGGCTCTGCTGGTTTTGGGCTTGCTGCCAAAAGTAGCAAATTTTTACTCGGAGCGATCGTCTGGACTTTCCCCCCTTGCACCAAATCCCCAGCCTCCTTGAGTTCTTTGATAATCAGCGGAGCTAAGACTTTATAAGAGTTTTTGGGATTGACGATCGCCGCTCTAGCTGTTTTAACTAAATTTTGCCAAGTCTCAATTTTACCTCCCAACTTATAGAGGCGAACGCAAACAGCCGTCAACTCGGAGCGACTAGCAGCCGATTCTTTCTGCTTGAACACCTGCAACATTTCTTTAAGTAAAGTCATCACTTCAACAGCAAAATTCGCCGGCACAGCACCCGATGTTTGAGCGGCGGGCGCATCAGACCCAGCAGCAACCGCCCGAACTTTGCCAGACGCCAAGTTATTGAGGTGAGTTTCCAGTTGACCAAAAACAGGCATCACCTGCTGTACGAGTTTTTCTCCCTCTTCATTCCTCAAGCCAAAAGGCCCCTCCAATCGCCCCAGCAAGTCTTTAAGCGTATCAACTCCCTTTAAAAATAGGGATTCTGCCGTTTGGTCAACTTGCTTGACGGGCCCGTCCTTGAGCACCTTAAAACAATCTTCCAAGCGGTGAGCAGTTGTTTTAATGCTATCTAAGCCGAGCATGGCCGCCCCTCCTTTTACCGAATGGGCGGCTCGAAACATCTCTTGGACGCTTTCGGGGTCTTTCATCGTGGACTTCAAATCCACTAAACCATTTTCTAGAGTATCGAGGTGCTCCTTAGCCTCCTCTATAAACAAACGCATAATTCGGTCTTGCTGATCTGACACGACAGTCCTCCTAACACTCTGTGCACCCTCCAGAAAGCACCCTGTTCGCGGGAGAAAACGCGACTCCTGGCGGCTAAAGTCGGAAGCTCCCATGCAAAACATTCTAGCCTGCCTCAGCTAGCAGACTGACAATACTCCTGTCGGGGCGGTTTTAGCTCTAAAACTGGTGCCGTGGAGATTGAGCCTAGAGTTCTGAGGGAGTATCTGGAGCGATTTCAATGCCCATTCCTTCTTTCATCATCTGCTGATCCGTAATCAAATCGCTCAATTCCTTGACTTCGACGCCGATATTTTGGCAAGCCTGTTTCAGTTCCCGCTCGAAGGTGTTGAGGTCGCCTCCGTAGCCGCAAAGCTCAGCGGCTGTGGCGATTCCTTGTTGGGCGTTAGCTTTGGCGCAGTCGATCAATTCAATGCCTTTGAGGGGTTGGGAGGATGCCATAGTTTCAAACCGCAATTTATCTTTTCTCCCACTCTACCCAGAACGTTGAGGTCGATCGATCTATCGAAAGGCATGAAAAATCCTGCCTGTGCTGCGTGTTACCAATTCATACCTATTTTTTGGGAGTTCCTGCGAAGATGGCAGTAGTTGAGATTTTCTAACGCTGACTGTGCGTAAATTAAACTAGATTACTGTAACTAATCCCCTGCCTGAAGGCGAGGGGCTTTCAGTAGCCCTGAAGTATCGTAGCTAAGAGAACAGCTAAGGCACTCCGAACCTCGAAGCCGAGTTACGACGGCTCCAATATTGGCAATATTCATTGAACCATT
>NZ_JAUBRJ010000085.1:0-30820 GCF_036701805.1 Microcoleus sp. N3A4 | reverse complement strand
GGAATGATGGGAAACTATCACGTTCCGTTTTGGAGAGCAGTGGAGGAGGCGACTCCTTCACTGACTTTAATTATTGTGCGAAAAGCAATCCCAAATGTGTTCAGCAATGGGATAGGGAGCTGCGTAGTTCAGCCAAGGCGGGTCAATCCGCTCGAAGTAAAAAAGAAAGGGGAGGGACTTAATGCCTCCCATTGTCATAGATAAATGACTATACTTTTACAAGCTATAAACTAGGAATTAGCGGGTCAGCAACACAAGTGCAAGTACGATCGATCGCACAGGAAAGCCGAAATGTTGCAATTTCTTAAAGATTATGTCATTTAACCACAATTTTATTCCGCAAGGTGAATGTTGCCAGTGGCCACCCCAGTTGATGGGACTGCACGCGGTCAGCGATTTGTTAATTGCCTTGGCTTATTACTCAATTCCAGCGATTCTGACATACTTTGCCCGGAAGCAGCGGGACGTGCCTTTGAGCAAAGGGTTTCTCCTATTGGGAACCTGGTTTTTCTGCGGCGGGACAACTCACTTGATGCAAGTTTGGATGCTGGTGCATCCCAGCTACTGGCTGTCAAGTTCGATCGCGGCCGTTACTGCTGTCATCTCTCTGTGGGCTGTCGCGGAACTGATACCGGGGGTTTCTCAAGTGTTGACGTTGGCTGGGGCGGCCTCTTTTGCAACAAATACAGTGCTGGGAACTGAAAAGGTCGATCGGCTGCAAGGCGGATCTGCTATTATAAATTCCGTCCGCTCCTCCACAACCGAACTCCAGCAAATTAACCAGCAATTGCTCGCAGAAATAACGCAGCGCGAGCGAGTCGAGGAACTCTTGCTTGACACTGTAGGCAAGCTGCAAGAAAGCGAAGAACGCTTCCGCGTTTTTCAGGAACTATCTCTAGACGGATTTAACCTGTTCCGCAGCATTCGCGACGAATCGACAATTGTGGATTTTGAATGGGAATACGTCAATCCCGCAGCGGCAAAAATTCAGCAGAGTACCCCTGAAGAATTAATCGGCAAGCGATTGCTAGAAGTGCGGTCAGGTCATAAAGATAGCGGTTTGTTCGACCGTTTCGTGCAAGTTGTAGAAACAGGAATTACCCTGGATACCGAGATTTATTACAACAGCGACGGCATTGTCGGCTGGTTTCGGATTATGACCGTTAAATTGGGCGACGGCATTGCTATTTCTTTTAGCGATATTACTGGGCGCAAGCAAGTAGAAGCATCCCTGCGCGAGGCGCTGCAAAAACTCACTTCTCATTTTGAAAATACGCCCCTAGCGGTGATTGAGTGGGATGAAAACTTTCGGATCGGCGGGTGGTCGCCGGCGGCCCAGAAGATTTTTGGGTGGAAGGCAACAGAAGTTTTAGGCAAGCATTTTAGCGAATGTAACTTTATTTCTCAGGGCGATTTTGAAGATGTGCAATCGGCTATTTATAGTTTAAAAAACCCACGCGATCGCTGCAATGTAGTTCGCAACAGCAATTATAATAAGTCCGGTTCGCTGGTGCACTGCGAGTGGTACAATTCCGCTTTTTACAGCGATTCGGGACAGTTGATATCGGTGCTGTCTCTGGTTTTGGACGTGACGGAACGCTTTAAATTTCTGGAAGTGCTGCGACAGTCTGAAGAGCGGTTTCGGATTGCTGCAGAAAGTGCCAGCGATTTGATTTACGAATGGGATATCGAAACCGGGATCGTGCTGTGGTTCGGTCACGTAGACGAACATTTGGAGTACGAAAAAGGCGGATTTCCGAGGACGAGAGCAGCTTGGAACAGTATCTTGCACCCGATCGACCGCGATCGAGTCCTGGCTGCGATCGATCGGTATTTGAGCGCGCCAGACAGTTCTGCCGCCCCATTTTTTCAGGAATACCGCGTTCAGTGCCAGCGGGGCGGCTTGCTCCACTGGATCGATCGGGGCAAAGCAGTGCTTGACAAACAAGGCAATCCCTGCAAGTGGATCGGCGTGATTAGCGACATCAGCGATCGCAAAGAGGCCGAAGAACAGCGGAATCTAGCCTTGGCGCGGGAACAGGCCGCCCGCCGCGAAGCCGAAGCCAGCGAACAGTTGTACCGCGTCCTCGCTGAAGCCATCCCGCAAATAGTTTGGACTGCCACAGCCGACGGCTGGCTGGACTACTACAACCAACGCTGGTTTGAATATACTGGCTTGACGCTGGAGGAAACTCAAGGCTGGGGGTGGCAGCTAGCCCTGCATCCAGATGACGTGGAAGATTCTGTAGAACGCTGGAATACCTCCGTACAGACGGGGATGACTTACGAGGTGGAATACCGCTTTAAACGGGCATCTGACGGGGCTTACCGCTGGCATCTGGGCAGGGCATTGCCCGTGCGGGACGCTGAAGGGAAAATTCTCAAATGGTTCGGGACTTGTACGGATATTGACGATCGCCAGCGATCGGCCCAAACAGCCTATTTTCGCGCTCGAGCTTTGGCTTTGCTGTCGTCGGCTTCCCTCGATTACGAGGAGGCGCTGCAAGGTTTGGCAGATTTAACAGTACCGGGGCTGGGGGATTGGTGCTGCGTGCATTTGGTCGATACGGACGGCTCGATCCGCTTGCAAGCAGTTGCTCACTCAGATCCGAGCAAAGTCGCTCTGCTGTGGCAAATCGATCGGCGCTTGCCGCTAGACCCCCAGGGACGGCACGGAGTAGCAAAGGTGCTGCGGACTGGGGAGTCGAAGCTCTACCCAGAAATACCGGACTGGGTGATCGAGGCGGTTGTGCCCGACAGGGAACTGCTGTTCGTGCTGCGATCTCAGGCGCTGTCGGCAATCTGCGTGCCGCTGATCGC
The DNA here is from genome assembly GCF_036701805.1 of Microcoleus sp. N3A4. Lineage (NCBI taxonomy): Bacteria > Bacillati > Cyanobacteriota > Cyanophyceae > Oscillatoriales > Microcoleaceae > Microcoleus > Microcoleus sp. N3A4. The sequence goes on along the minus strand of NZ_JAUBRJ010000085.1, from coordinate 28,000 downwards.
TCGCGGGCGGACGCTGGGAGCGATTTCGCTGCTGTGCGGGGAGTCCGGCCGCCGCTGCGGGGAGGGGGATTTGCTGTTGTTGGAGGATTTGGCGCGGGATGCGGCGGTGGCGATCGACAATGCGCGGCTTTACCGGGAAGCAGCGGAGGCCAACCGGATTAAAGACGAGTTTTTGGGCACGCTTTCTCACGAGTTGCGGACGCCTCTGAACGCGATTTTGGGCTGGGCCCAGATACTGCGGCACCGCCAGTTGAGTGCCGAAAAAACGGCTGTGGGTTTGGAGACTATTGAGCGAAACGCGCGGTTGCAGACTCAGATGATTGAGGATTTGCTGGACGTTTCTCGGATTGTGAGCGGTAAAGTGTGTTTGAAGCTGTGCCCGGTGGATTTGGTGCGGATTGTAGAAACGGCAGTGAAAGCGCTCAGCCCTGATGCTGAAGCTAGGGGAATTGAATTGGCGAGTTTTTGCGGCGAAGGGGTGAGCTCGGTGAGGGGCGATGCTACTCGTTTGCAGCAGGTGGTGTGGAATTTGCTCTCGAATGCGATTAAGTTTACGCCGCCGTCCGGTCGCGTGGAAATTAGGCTCTCGGAGGAGGGGGAACCGGCAACAGCGGGTAATGCCATGTTGTCTCCCCCGTCTCCGGTTCACTCTGTTTCGATCGCCGTCAGCGATACGGGAATTGGCATCAGCAAGGAGTTTTTGCCGTTTGTGTTCGATCGCTTCCGCCAAGCTGACAGCACTTCTACGCGCAATTACGGCGGGCTGGGACTGGGATTGGCGATCGTCCGCCATCTCGTGGAAATCCACGGCGGCACTGTCTGGGCCGAAAGTCCCGGGGAAGGACTCGGCTCGACTTTCGGAGTGCGGCTGCCAATTGAGTCAGTCAACAGTTAACAGTTAACTGTTGTTATTGGTTACTGGTTATTCGTTCTTTTATTGATACCAGGACTCTGCTCTTGAGCGTAAGATTCATTGGTAAAATAGTAATGGCTGTGCGGTTCGTTTTTAGGAATTACTCCATTCACCACTAAGCCCAGAACGTGCTGGCTTGATTTCTTCAACAGCTCTTTCGCAAAAGCCACAGTACCAGAATGAAGAACTCCAGGTCGCACTACCAATAAAATCCCATCTGCTTTATTCCCCAAAATCAGAGCATCAGCAGCAACATTTAAAGCAGGAGCATCAACGATCACTGCATCATAACTAGCCGAAAATTGCTTAATTAATAAAGTGACCCGCTGCGAGTCCAACAGAGCCATTGGATTAGGCGGAATCACCCCGCAAGTCAGCACATCTAAATTATCCATAACTTGGGCGATCGCATCCCCAAACCCAGCTTGTCCGACTATCACATTGCTCAAACCTACTTGATTGGGAAGTTCCCAAATCCGATGTTGAACAGGACAGTGCATATCCGCATCTACCAGCAAAACCTTCCGTCCTAATTGAGCTATAGCTACAGCCAAATTAGCCGATACAGTAGACTTGCCTTCTTGCGGTAGCGAACTACTGACAACAATCACTTTCAGCTCTTTATCCGAACTCAGAAACCTCAGATTTGCCTGAAGCATTCGGTAAGCAGCACTGCTCGAAGTATGAGGAGTATCTCTAACAACAATCTGTCGGGAAGATAGTTCTAAATCTTGTGCAGCCAACTTAAGTGGTCGGGAATTGCGCCGAGTATTTTTTTCAGACTTTCTATGGAAAGGAATCACCCCCAACAAAGTAAATCCAAACAATTCCCTCGCCTCTTCAATAGTTTTCACAGACTTATCTTGAGATTCTAAAATCAGCGCCGCAGCTACGGCCAGCAGAGTTCCCAAGAAGCAGCCCGATACTAGCAATAAATACTTGCGATAAAGCCCTGGTTCTTCCGGAACACTCGGCTTTTGGATAATCCGAGCATTCCCCACTTGCTGATTTTCAGTAATCCGAATTTGCTGGAGTTTTTTCTGCAATTCTTCATAATCAGCTTCGGCTTCTTGGAGTTTCCTTTCAAGTTCCCGCTTTTGCTTCTCTAGCTTCGGCAAAGCTTTTACCCGCTGCTTGTAGCCAGCTAGAGCATTTGATAGAATAGTAACTCGCTCAGCCAAACCCTGGTGTTCTACATCTACCTTGATAAATTCTTCGATCAGTTTTGGTTTCACCTCTCCTATCTGTAAACTTTGATTTGGCAACGGCTGTTGCCCGCCTAAAACTTGTTGTATTTGTTGGTCTAATAAAGCTTTCATAGTAGCTTTCTTAGTTTCTAACCTAGTTATTATAGGCGAATTATCCAGGTAGCGATTTTGCTCAATTGCTAACTGTCGCTCTATTTGTTTGTATTCTTTGAGAGCTTCCTGCACAGTGCTAGATTGGCTGAGAGTGCTGGCGGTCAATGCTTGCTGGGGATTCATTTGTAATTCGTTTTCAAATGCTTTAGACTTAGCACTTGCCTTGAGAAAATCAGACTTAGCTTGGTCGATTTGACTTTCTAGTTCTGCCATAACTGCCACTGCTGATTTAGCTTCTTCTTCAAGATTTACAACTTTATTGTCTTCTTTAAATTTGCTCAATTCTGCCGCTGCTTTTCGCATAGCTTTGTCTGAATTTGGCAGTTTTTTTTCAATAAACTGTCGAACAGACACAGCTTCTAGGCGATTGACTTTTTGATTGTTATCAATATAATAATTCATCATAATTTTTACGACATCTGCTGCTACTTTCGGGTTTTTGTCTTTGTATGAAACGCTGAGAATATCAGCTCCCCGGATAGTAGCTACTGTCAGATTTTTCAAAAAATCTTTTGTTTTGAGATGATTATTGTTTTCGTCTTTTAACTGAAGTCTATTTATAGTTTTTTCGACACTTTCTAGAGAACGAATTAGTTCGATCTCGGTAATCAGAGGGTTACTTTGCTCGGCCGCCGGAGTCAACTGTCCGATTTCTTTTCCCAATTCTGTTAAAGCAGAGCCAGGAGTTGTTTTCTTAAATAACAGCTTTCCTTCTGCTTCATAGATGGGCTTTTCCTCGATCGCACTGTAGCTGACGAGTGCAATAACCGAGGCAAATACAACTAAGGCTGGCAGCCACCTGCGCTTAATAATCTGCCAGTATTGCTGAAATTCGATACCATTTTCTATTGATTCCATCAGTTACTCCCGAAAAATGATTTTTTGTAAGCAGTAATACCCTAGGCTTTTAAACTCATTATTGAGGATGTCTATTCTATCACTTAAGTCAAGCACTGTCATGGTTTTAAGAAATATGTTTGCACTCCCATAACGAGAAAATTATATACTTTTGTTAAAAATAAGTAAAGAATTATAAATTTAGGAGCGATGGAACCAGTAATAGGAGAAAATAAATGCAGCAAAAATATCTAAAAATTGAATAAAAAATCTCTGAAAAAAAAATAGGAGACGGGACAGATTCTTGGTAATCGCCTTAATGATATCAATTGAGTGATGCCCGATTAAAAGGCTGATGAACTTCAGCGGGCAGGGTGGTATAAAAAACCTCAGCATTAGGTACTATATCTAGTTGCGGTAAAGTTTGTGTCTAATAGGGTGTGATGCATAAAAACATAAAAAAACTCAGTAAAGTGTTGGTGGGATTAAGAACCCGTCATTTTTTGACGATCGATGCAATTTGTTTTGCGATCGCACCGTTATTGGCTTTGGCAATTCGTTTAGATGATACATTGACTCTGGCTCCCTATCTACACAGCCTAGCGGTAGTTACAGTATTATTTTTAGCACTCAAACTTATAGTATTTTATGCCGGCGGCTTCTACAAGCGTTACTGGCAGTATGCGGGTCTCGAAGAAATGGCACAAATAGCGATGCTGATAGGTATATCCCTAGCAGTGGAAATTATCTTGTTCCAACAACTATACCAGCTAAATAATTCGCCGATCGGCAATCTGCCGCGATCGCTGCCGCTACTAGACGCTATCATCAGCTTTTTGTTAGTTGCGGCCATTCGTTTCAGCATTCCAGCCCTCGAAAGATGGCACCAAAAACCGTGGAAAGTTCAGCAACGCGATCGCATCCTGATAGTCGGTGCGGGCAGTGCAGGCACATCTCTGATGCAAACGATGCAGAGGAGTCCGGAGGTAGGACTCGATCCAATCGCTTTCGTTGACGACGACCCCAAAAAAATCACCAAGCGGATTCGCAAACTGACTGTAGTCGGCAATCGTTATAGCATTCCCGAAGTAGTTCGATCGCTAAATATCGGCAAAGTCATGATTGCCATCCCCTCAGCTCCGGGAAAAGAGATTAGGGAAATCGTAGAAATTTGCCAGTCCATTGGAGTTCCAACCAGCACCCTCCCCGGCCTCAATGAAATCATCAACGGTCGCGTCAGTTTAGGTAGCCTCAGAGAAGTACAGATTGAGGACTTGCTGCGCCGCACCCCCATCGAAACTAATATCCAGAAAGTCTTGGGATTGATTGGAGGCAAGAAAGTTCTAATTACTGGTGCAGGCGGTTCCATCGGCAGCGAACTTTGCCGGCAAATATTAAAGTGCGAGCCAGCCGAAATCATCGTCGTCGGACACGGAGAAAATTCTGTATTCAACATTCAACAAGAACTAACAAAAGTCCTGTACGAGATCAAAAAGACAAGCAAAACCCAAACAGATATTACTCGCCTGACAGCTTTCATCGCCGACATTCGTTTGATCGATCGCTTAGAATACGTTTTTGAAAAAATCAGACCAGACATGATTTTTCATGCGGCGGCTCACAAACACGTACCCATGATGGAATTAAATCCGCCGGAAGCCATTACTAACAATGTGCGGGGGACGAAAAATCTGCTGGATCTGGCATTGAAATATAATGTGCAACATTTTGTGATGATTTCCACCGACAAAGCGGTGAATCCAACTAGCATTATGGGAGCTAGCAAAAGAGTTGCCGAAATGCTGGTGCTGCAAGCAGCGAAAAAAACCAAAAACCCGTTTGTAGTAGTTCGTTTCGGTAATGTTCTTGGCAGCCGCGGTAGCGTCGTACCCACTTTCAAGCAACAAATTGCTGAGGGCGGGCCGATCACAATTACCCATCCAGATATCTGTCGCTATTTCATGACAATTCCCGAAGCAGTTCAACTCGTTTTGCAGGCAGCAATCATCGGCAGTGGCGGGGAAGTATTCATGCTTGAAATGGGGCGACCAGTCAGAATTGTTGATTTGGCAAATGATTTAATTCGGCTTTCAGGATATGAAGTAGGTAAAGACATAGAAATCGCGTTTACCGGGCTGCGACCTGGAGAAAAATTGTTTGAAGAACTGTTTATTCCGGGCGAAAAATACAATAAAACTAAACATGAAAAAATTCTGAGTCTCGGCAACGCCAGCCGCCTAGTGAAAGAAAATATCCAGCCGGAAGTAGAAGCTCTTTGTCAAGCGGGCGATCGCAATGATGCCAATTTAATAGTCTCAATTCTACAGCAGTTAGTCCCTGAGTACGTACCAGGATATTCAACAGCCAATTTGCACGCAAATACAGCCAAAGAAACAACCGCTCCGGCAAAGATTAACAATGCAGCATCTGTTCAGTTGGAGAATGATTTGCGGGTGGCTCTTGCCAATGAGGAGTTTCGGATTCACTATCAGCCGATCGTATTTCTGGAAACTAATAATATTAGTGGCTTTGAAGCGCTGTTGCGCTGGCAGCACCCGACTCGAGGTTTGCTTTGGCCTGACGAATTCCTGCCAGCAGCAGAAGAAACGGGCTTGATTGTTTTTATTGGCGAGTGGGTACTGCGACAAGCTTGCAGCCAGATGCGAATTTGGCAGTCGCAATTTGGTCTTGAGTCTCCTTTAACAGTCAGCGTGAATCTGACTAGCAAACAGTTTTTCCAAGCTGACTTAATCAAGACGATTGCCAAAATATTGAAAGAAACAAATCTCGATGCTTCTAGTTTGAGGTTAGAAATTCCTGAATACGTTGTGACGGAAAATTCCGAGTTGGCTGGGTCTGTTTTCCTCAAACTTAAAACTTTAGGGTTGCAAGTACAAATAGACCACTGCGGTCTCAGTGATGTATCATTAACTCACCTCTACCAATTGACGCGACTTAAATATGGAAAATTCGACAGTTTGAAGCTAGATTGCTCTCTGGTCAGCGGGCTGGATGCTAACAACGACAACTTAGAAATTCTTTATAAAATTATGGCGATCGCTCAGGAGTTAGGTATGGGCATGATTGCCACAGGAGTAGAAACGAGATGGCAAATAGCTCAGCTCAAAGCTATGAAGTGCGTCTACGGACAGGGATACTTTTTCTCGAAGCCTGTAGAATGCGCGGCGGTAGGGAAATTGATAGGGGCTAAGATTGCTAAAAGTTGATCTGGCATTTGTTAAGAATTTTTAGGGAAATACACGATTTTGAATTCACCAGCTAGCAAGCAGGTAATTAGCTACTAATGCAACAGTTGAAACCACTAACATTGCGCCGGAATTTTTCCTGGACTTTCACGGGTAATCTCGTTTATGCTGCTTCCCAGTGGGGGATGTTGGTGGTGATTGCTAAATTGGGCAGCCCTGAAATGGTGGGTCAATTTACCTTGGGTTTGGCGGTGACAGCACCTGTTATCATGTTTACTAATCTGCAACTGCGAGGTGTCCAAGCGACGGACGCGAAAGGGGACTATGTTTTTAGCGATTATCTGGGTCTGAGGTTAATTGGAACTGGGTTAGCACTGTTGATAATTGCGGGAATTACGCTCAAAGCTGGATATCGGTGGGAGACTTCGCTGGTGATTTTGGCGATCGCACTGGCGAAGGCCTTCGAGTCGATCAGCGACGTGTTTTACGGACTGATTCAACAACACGAACGGATGGATAGAATAGCGATCGCCCTGATGATTAAAGGCCCTTTATCGCTGTTACTTTTAGGCATCGGAGTTTGCCTGACTGGGAGTGTTGTAGGGGGAGCGATCGGATTAGCAGTTGCCTGGGGTTTAGTCCTATTCGGCTGGGATCTTCGCAATGGTAGATTAATTTTAAAGAATTCCTCGCATGGGAGAGAGGAAGCAGATTTATTAGTTGCCGATGCTGAACCTGCAAACAGTCAAAATCCCTTGTACCCGCGCTGGGATGGAAAAACTTTGGGCAAGTTAGTTTGGCTTGCTTTACCTCTAGGTTTTGTGATGATGTTGATTTCGCTGAATACTAATATTCCTCGATACTTTATCGAGCGATATTTGGGCGAACGCGAACTGGGCATTTTCGCTGCCATGTCTTACCTGATGGTGGTTGGGCAGATGGTAGTGAGTGCGCTAGCGGAGTCTGCAAGTCCGCGACTGGCAAAATATTATGCAGCGGGAAATAGCACTGCTTTTGGCACACTTTTGCTCAAGCTGGTGGGGGTTGGCTTGATGTTAGGTGCGGGAGGCGTTTTTGTCGCGGTTGTTGCCGGCAAACCAATCTTAACTTTACTTTATAAACCGGAATATGCCGATCGAGCAGATTTGTTCGCGTGGCTGATGGTGGCGGCAGGTATGGGTTATGTTTCTTCCTTTTTGGGTTACGGGATGACGGCGGCTAGATACTTTCGGGTTCAAATGCCTTTGTTTGTTTTGGTAACGGGGAGTTGTGCGATCGCTTGTTTCTGGTTAATTCCGACACAGGGAGTCCGAGGGGCCGCGATCGCGCTGATCGTTGGGGCGATCGTTCAAGCAAGTTTTAGTTTGGGGGTTATCCTTTATGCCCTCCACAGACTCGAAAAGCACAAATGATCCACTCTGTTTAGCTTTGTACTAAATAACTTAGGAATTAAATCAATGCAATCTGAAATCAAACTACCTGCCACCATTCAACCGCTACTTTGCTGCCCCAGATGTAGATCAAATTTAGGATTAATCAGTAGCGAACAATACAAATGCAACAATTTTGAATGTAACTTGTTATTCCCGGTAAGAGATGGCATACCAATTTTGATCGATGAGGATGCCAGCATATTTTCTATTGATGACTTTTTAAGCCGTCACAATACATATTTTGATTTAGCCCCCAAAAATCCTGTTAAACAATTCATAAAGCGATTCATTCCTGATACAAGTAGGAATATAAAAACAGTCAATCACTATCAAGATTTTGTGAAACTTTTACTGACTAAATCAAATTCACCAAAGGTTTTAGTGCTGGGTGGAAGTATATTGGGAAAAGGAATGAAAGTTGTGGTGAAATATCCAGAAATTGTATTAGTTGAAAGTGATGTTTCCTTTGGCGATCGAACAGATGTTATCTTGGATGCACATAGCATACCCTTTAAAGATGATTCATTTGATGGTGTAATTGTACAGGCAGTTCTTGAACATGTAGTTGACCCTCAGAAATGTGTAGAAGAAATTCATAGAGTCTTAAAAAAAGATGGGTTAGTTTATGCCGAAACGCCATTTATGCAGCAAGTACATGGAGGTTGCTATGACTTTACTCGTTTTACTCACCTGGGGCACCGTCGCTTATTTAGAAAGTTTGAGGAAATTGAGAGTGGAGCTGTGTGCGGACCAGGAATGGCGTTAGCTTGGTCTTACAGTTATTTTCTGTTGAGTTTTACTAAATCAAAATTTGTGAGAATTTTGCTTGATATCTTTGCAAGATTTACCTCGTTTTATCTGACGTATTTTGATGAATTCTTGATTGACAAAGCAGGAACTCTTGATGCTGCATCAGGGTATTATTTTATGGGTCGAAAAAGTGATTCGATTCTTTCAGATAAGGAGTTGATAAAACTTTATAAAGGAGCGTTTTGAAGTTGAAGCCTAGGAACTTGGAGAGAGCAAAGTATGACATCAGTTGATCGACAAACAATCCGTATCCTCCACGTCGTCGGGGGCATGAACCGGGGTGGCGTGGAAACTTGGCTAATGCACGTTTTGCGAAATATCGATCGCGATCGTTTCCAGATGGACTTTGCAGTTCACACTGAGAAACCCTGTCCTTACGACGACGAAGTGCGTGCTCTTGGCAGCAAGATTATCCCGTGCCTCGATCCTGCAAAACCTTGGCTTTACAATCGCAACTTTAAACGAATTCTACGCGAATACGGGCCCTATGACATTGTTCACAGTCACGTTCATCACTTCAGCGGTTACGTTCTTTGGTTAGCAAAACAAGCCGGCATAGCTGTCCGCATTGCCCAAAGTCATAACGATACCTCCTCAGTTCAGGCAAAAGCAGGATGGTATCGGCGCGTGTATCTAGCTTTAACAGAATGGTGGGTCGATCGCTACGCAACAGTTGGTTTAGGAGTTAGCTACAAAGCAGCCGCGTCTCTATTCGGTTCAGCATGGTCAACCAATCCGCGCAGGCAAATTCTTTACTATGGCATCGATCTAACTCCGTTCCAGTCTCCTGTCAATTCGGTTGCTATTCGGACTGAATTGGGTTTACCTGCCGATGCTTTTGCGATCGGTCATGTAGGCAGATTTATCGAACAAAAGAACCATGTGTTTCTGTTGGAAATTGTGGCGGAAGTTGCCAAACGAGAACCGAGAATGCGCCTATTACTGATAGGTGACGGTTCGCTGCGCCCAGAAATCGAACAGAAAGTGATTCAGCTTGGTTTGACAGACCGTATTATTTTCGCAGGTCTCCGACCTGACGTACCCCACTTAATGCTAGGTGCTATGGATGTATTCCTTTTGCCATCTCTTCACGAAGGGTTGCCTTTAGTATTGCTAGAAGCACAAGCGGCTGGACTTCCCTGTATTTTTTCCGATGTCATTACCGAGGAAGTCGATATTGTCAAGCCTCTGGTGCGGCGAATTTCCTTGTCGCGATCGGCATCGGATTGGGCAGAGGCAGTTTTGTCAGCACGAGGCGATACATCAGCCATTACCCAATCGGATGCCCTAGGGGTTTTAGAAAAGAGTTCTTTCAGTATTGAGATGAGTGTAAAAGAGCTGACCAAAGTCTATCAGGCTAACTTTCCTAGCTGCTAGCGCTAGTCATTTCTCCTAATTTCCTTTTATGTTAGACGTGCTGTTCTGGTTTAGCTTTTTCTATTGGACGGTGCTACCATCGACCAAAACTCCGTGGTTTGAAATTGAATCGATACCTGTTAACGGCAAAGACATACTTCTTGTGGTAGTCGCTTGCATATTCTTGTTGTGGCCAAGGATGAAAAAACCCTCAAGTACAACCTTACCCAGACGGGAACATCTAATCGCCACCTTCCTCCAACCTTGGCATTATCACTTGCCAATCTTGACAGTTAGCCTGATATTTTACGCTACGCTATCCCTTCAAGATAGTCGCATGGACCCGCGCGACGCTAAGGGAATGATCTGTACCCTGATCTTGACAGCATCCAGCTTTTTACTTGGCTATAATGCGATCGCAAAAAGACCGGCCGCATCTTTACGGTTATTTCTCTGGCGACTTACAGTTGGTTTAGCTGCGGTGGGGCTGTTATACACAGTCACATCTTTATCATCCTTCCAGTTTGCAGGTGTAAGAAGCGCGCTAATTAACGATCCGACCGTGCGGGTACAAGGCCCGCTGTTTGGGTCAGATGATGGATATTTTGTGCTAATACCAGCGTTGGCATTTGCGATTCAAGAGCTGATTCAAACTCCTACCCAACGTTTATTTAAGCTTACCATTATTTTTATTTTAATGCTGACTCTAATCGGTCTTGGGTCGCGGGGCGCAATACTAATTATTGGTGTATTTCTTTGTTTGACTATTTTATTTAATAAAAATAAGAAAATGGCTGCTCTTGCTGCTCTGGGAGTAATTGTTTTCGTAATGATAGCAGCAGCAATAGTCTTTGCAACATCAAATAGTGGCGATCGCTTGCAGTCCTTGGAAGACTCATCCCGTTCAGATACATACTCAACCTCTTTTAAGATTATTAGTAATCGTACTAACGACTTGAATATTTTTGGTTCTGGTTATGGCTCTTACTGGGATTGGTATATTCTAGATATTGAGGATGGTTCAGATGTAGATGGAGGTCGAACTTTCAAAGTAATACGAACTTCCTTCGGCCCGATTTTATATCACCCTCACTCAACTTTTTTGCTCCTAATTGTCGAGCTGGGAATGGTGGGTTTCCTATATTTTGTGTTTTTGTGGACTGTATATGCTCGTCTCTTACTTCGAGATTCAAGAAAATTGGTATTTCCAATTTTTGCCTGTGGAATGGTTGCATCTGGATTTTCCGTATTTATGAATTTTTTTATTTTTAGGCTGCAAATACTCAGTTGTCTGTGGTGGATTTTCCTATTCGGTGCTTTAGCGTTGAGTTCAAGTGCTAGTCCCTATCAAACACAAAATACTATTCCTCCCCATGAGTGATCGCTGTTAACAAGACAGATATTACAGACTTTAAACAGGTAGCAACACGATCGCAGACGAACTTAACCAATGAGTAGCAATAACAGAAAAAAAACTAATAAGTCTCCTGGCAAAGCAATTATGGTATTATCTGTTTTGTTGATTTCAGTTGTTTTTTATTTCAGCTCGTGCAGTAGTGCTAAGATCGGCTTATTCTGTGCGGATGATGTCCCCGTTATTGCTAATAGAACTTCGACGAGAACAGAAGTTCGTGCTGACGGTACTGCTATGGTTAACGGTAAACCATTTTTTCCCTTTGGTTTTTATCACGTTTCATCGTCATCTACTGCGGAAGTTCGCCTCAATCATCTACGGGAAATTGCAGCGGCAGGGTTTAATATAATTCACGCTTCTTTCAAAAGGTTTGAAAAGTTTGACGACTATGAAAAATTTCTAGATGAGGCCGAGAAAATCGGTATTTACGTCCTGACTGAATTTGAGTTAGTGCCAACGGTTGACCCCATACAAGTTGTCAATAAATTTAAGGATAAACCAGTTATTTTGGGTTGGAGTATTGCTGATGATGTCGATAGTAATAAGGATGGATTTACGCCGAATCAGATTTTAGATTTACATTGTAAATTTAAAACTGCCGATCCCGCTCACATAACCTATATTAGCGGTAGCAAAGAAAAGAAAATTGCTAATTTTATCAATACGGCTGATGCCATTGGCGTTCAAGCTTATCCTGTAGGAGAAAATCTTCCCTTAAATACGGTTAAATATATGATTTCTATTGCTCGCGATGCCGCCCCAAAAAATCGCTTAATTATTGGAAACGTGCAGTCATTTAGATGGTATCATGAAGGGGCAAAAGTACCAAATTTTGATGAAATACGTAATATGACATATCAGGCAATTTTGGCTGGTGCAAAAGGAATTATTTACTACACTTATTACGATGAGGAATGGAGTTTGCGAGAGCATCCAGATTTATGGTTGGGAATCAAATCTTTAGTGCCAGAAATGCAAGCAATTAGCTCGTTCTTGCTAGACGGAGATTTGAAAAATATTGAGACGGGGGTAAAAAACCTCTTGGCAGCAATTTGGTTGTATCAAAACCAAACTTTAGCTGTTGTCATTAATACCTCATACGATCGCATTGCCGATCTGGCAATAACACTTCCAGAAAATGTCAGAGAAGCACGACAGATTTTTCCAGATCGCGCTTCTGGTATGAGCGTTAAAAACGGTCAACTCACTGGTTCGCTAAATCCCTTAGATGTTCGCGTTTATAGTCTGAGAAACTAATTTATGAATGTTGTTGTTGCTCTCGAACATCGATTCGATCGCACTCCTGACGGAAAGGTGTGGACGCAGGTAGCGTTTCCACATTCCTTCTGGATGCGTTACTTAGAAGTTTTCGATCGCGTGCTCGTGGTGGCGAGGGTTCTGGAAGTTGCTTCAGTGTCTGGCGACTGCAAACGCGCAGACGGCGAAGGGGTTTCCTTTGCAGCCGTACCATACTACATCGGCCCTTGGCAGTACCTCCAGAAAGTCTCGCAAGTCCAGCGTGCCGCCAAAAATGCAGTTGCAGCGAACGATGCGGTGATTCTGCGAGTTGGTTCGCAGGTAGCTTCTTGCATTCAACCGATGTTAAGCAAGATAAATCATCCGTATGCCGTAGAAGTCGTAGCCGACCCCTATGATGTCTTCGCGCCCGGTGCAGTTAAACATCCCTTGCGCCCGTTCTTCCGCTGGTGGTTTCCACGCAAGTTGAGGCATCAATGCGCTGGGGCTTGTGCTGCTGCCTACGTTACAGAAGGTGCCCTGCAACGCCGATACCCTTCTGGGTCTGGGGCGTTTTCAACCCACTATTCCAGTGTTGAATTGCCAACTTCGGCTTTTGCTGCTGCACCCCGTTTTGACGATCGCGACAAGCAATCTTTCACCCTGGTTAGTGTCGGCACGCTGGCTCAACTCTATAAAGCCCCAGATGTCCTAATTGATGCTGTAGCTACCTGCGTGCAGTCGGGATTAAACCTGAAGTTGGTTTTGGTGGGAGATGGCAAACATCGGTCAGAATTGGAGGCGCGAGCCCAGGCCCGCGGTATAGCCGATCGGGTTTGTTTTCTCGGCCAATTAACTGCTGGCGATGCTGTACGCGCCCAGTTGGACAAAGCAGAGCTTTTCATCCTACCTTCCCGCCAGGAAGGCTTACCTAGAGCAATGATCGAAGCGATGGCCCGATCGCTCCCGTGCATCGGTTCTACGGTAGGTGGCATTCCCGAACTGCTGCCGCCGGAAGATATGGTGTCGCCTGGTGATGCGACTGCTTTGGCTCATAAAATTCGCGAAGTGGTGACGAATCCAGAACGCATGACTCGGATGTCGGCCCGCAACCTGGAGAAAGCCAAAGAGTATCGAGATGAAGTGCTGCGGGAAAGGCGGAATCAACTTTACCGCTTCGTGCGAGAGCAAACAGAAGTTTGGTTGAGAGAAAAAAAATGAACAAACTATTGATAGTAACGACGATCGCACCAACTCTCCGCGCTTTCTTCGCACCCATTGCCCGCCACTTGCGCGAGATCGGTTGGCAGGTAGACGGGATGGCTAAAGGAGTTTCGACTTGTCCTGAATGCTTGCAGGCATTCGATCGCACCTGGGAAATCGACTGGTCCCGAAACCCCACCGCGCCGCAAAATCTGCTGGTTGCGCCGCCACAAATGCGAGAAGTGCTAGCACAGCATACCTATAACTTGGTAAATGTCTCCACACCCGTGGGGGCCTTTGTCAGTCGTTATGTTCTCAATGATTTGAGAAAGCAGGGAAAACTCAAGGTGATCTATACGGCCCAAGGTTTTCACTTCTACAAAGGAGGTTCACCGCTCAAAAATGCAATTTTTCTGGGGCTAGAAAAGCTGGCCGGGCCTTGGACTGATTGCCTAGTTGTCGTGAACCGCGAGGATGAGGAAGCGGCCAAACGCTGGCTGGTTCCCGCTGAACGAGTCCGTTATATACCGGGAACTGGGTTGAATGTCGATCGCTACAACCCCTTGGAGATTGCTGAAGCAGAAATACGGAGAGTGCGCCAGGAATTGGGACTATTACCGGATGCGCCACTGTTTTTGTCGGTTGCTGAGTTAATTCCCCGCAAGCACCCCCAGGACGTTTTAAAGGCTTTCGCTCGCTTGGGAAGACCAGAGGCACACTTAGCCTTTGCTGGCCAAGGACAAATCAAGGAGATGCAGCAGTTGGCCTGGAAGCTTGGAGTGGAAAATCAGGTGCATTTTTTGGGATTTCGTCGGGACATTCCTGTTTTGATGCGGGCCTCAGCAGCAACAGTGCTGGCTTCTGAGCAAGAGGGGCTTCCCAATTGTGTCATGGAGTCGCTGTGCCTGGAAGTTCCGGCGATCGGTACAGATATTCGCGGCACTCGCGACTTGCTGGAAGGAGGTTGCGGCCTTCTTGTCAAATTGGGAGATATCGAGGGGTTGGCTCAGGCTATGGCTTGGGTGCTCGATCGCCCTCAAGCAGCTCGCGAAATGGCACAGCGCGGTAGGGAAAGCATACTTGCTTACGAACTCCAGAACATCCTGAAGCAATACGAGGCTTTGTACGCTGAAATCAACAACCAACAATTAACAATTAACAATTAACAAATGACTAATATAGTTACAGGCGCGGCAGGTTTTATCGGCTCTCACTTAGTAGAAACTCTGTTAAAACAAGGTGAAAAAGTTATCGGCATTGATGAAGTCAACGATTATTACGATCCCGAATTGAAGAGAAAAAATCTCGCTCATTTTACCAAAGATCCAAATTTTCAACTGCTGGAGGACAATATTTTATCTTTGGATTGGCGATCGCTCTTAGCTAATACAGAAGTCATTTACCACCAAGCAGCGCAAGCAGGCGTCCGCGCTAGTTGGGGAGAAGGTTTCCGCAGCTACACCGAGCGCAACATCAATGCAACTCAGGTACTCTTAGAAGCAGCAAAAAATGCACCGCAACTGAAAAGATTTGTACTAGCTTCTTCTTCATCGGTGTACGGCAATGCTGAAACTTTCCCTACCAGCGAAACTGCCTGTCCTCAACCAGTTTCTCCCTACGGAATTACTAAGTTAGCCGCTGAATGTTTGTGTTCGCTTTATTATCACAATTTCGGCGTTCCGGCAACCATGTTGCGCTATTTCACCGTTTACGGGCCTCGCCAGCGTCCCGATATGGCATTCCACATATTTTTTAAATCAATTTTGCGCGGCGAAGCGATTTCAATTTACGGAGACGGACAGCAAACCCGAGACTTCACGTTTATCAGCGATTGCATTGCTGCTAATGTAGCTGCGGCTAAAGTTCCAGAAGCTGTCGGCGAAATTTTCAATATAGGAGGGGGAAGTCGAGTTGCTTTAGCAGAAGTTATTCACACAATGGAAAACATTGTCGATCGCCCGATTCGCATCAATTATCTAGCATCGGGAATAGGAGATGCGCGCGATACTAGCGCTGACGTATCCAAAGCTCAGAAAATATTGGGATATCAGGCACAGGTTTCTTTGAGGGAAGGGTTGAGGCAAGAATGGGAATGGGTGCAGTCTTTGTATGCTTAGGGCGTACTTAACCTACTTGACAGATGCCGCTACCGGAAGCGATTCAACCGAACATGAGATCGATTTTTTTTTTTTTTGCAGATTAGAAAATGAATGTTCAAGTAATTAGTTTATCAGACTCTTTGTGGTTAGAGACTCTGGAAAAACTTCGCCACGATATCTATCATTTGCCTGAATATCTATATTTGGAGTCTATTAGGAACAACGCCCTAGCAGAAGCTATTTTGATAGCTGAAGATGACAAAATATTTTTTCTGCCTTATTTGTTGCGTCCGTGCGATCGCATATTTGACCGACGTTTAACAACACAAGAAGTTTTTGATGTTGTCTCCCCTTATGGTTATCCGGGAATTTTGTTGAGCGAGAAGGCAGCTAGCACGAAAGAATTTTTAGATTTGGCAATCAATCAGCTAATCTCTGCATTAAGTGCCAAGGGAGTGTGTTCGGCATTCTTTCGGCTGCATCCGATACTTAACAGCGGCTTCAATGATTTTTTATCTCCTGATATTTGCAACCTAAATGGAGCAACTGTCTCTGTTAATTTGAAACTATCTGAAACAGAAATATGGAGTCAAACTAGACCGGAACATCGTACCAGTATTAATAAGTTGAAACGTTCTGGAATGACTGCTAGAATGGTTCCATTTCAGGAGTATATCAGCGAGTTTATTTCAATTTACTATGAAACAATGGATCGGGTAGGAGCTGGGCAATCGTACTATTTTGATGGTGAATACTTTTCGGATTTTTATAAATTAGGTAAAAAAGTTCACTTGTGTATAGTAGAATTAGAGAATAAAGTTACTTGTTCGGGGATATTTACCGAGTGTTGTGGCATAATTCAATATCACTTGGGAGGAACCCGAAACGAATTTTTAAAACAAGCACCCAGCAAGTTTATGTTCGATTATATTCGATTTTGGGCTAAAGAACGCGGCAATGAAGTTTTGCACTTGGGTGGCGGTGTTGGAAGTGGCAAAGATAGTCTATATCATTTCAAAGCAGGTTTCTCTAAGCAGACGCATACCTTTCTGACGCTGCGCTTAATTATAGATGAAGAAAAATATCGCCATCTGGTTGAACTGCGGGCAAAGTCTTTAAATACGGAGGTTGAAAAACTACTGAGTACAAATTTTTTTCCGGCTTATCGCTGTTCAAAATAAAGTCAAATAAAATTAAAATCTTGCACCATTTTTGAATAACACTTGAAAAGCATATGTCAATTATCAATAACAAAGAAGTTTACAGTACAGTAGAGTTTGAGGCTTGGGCAGATAAAAAAGGTCTCAATGAAGCCGAAAAGTATCTAATTCTCAAATATTTAAATAAAAATGGAAAAACAGTTGAAGCTGGCACTGCTGGGGGAAGAATTCTGCTCGAAATGAAAGATTTAGGTTTTCAATATCTTTACGGTTATGATTATGTGCCTGAGTTTATCGAACAAGCAAAGCAGAGAGAAGCAAGTCAGAGTATCTCTTTTGAAGTGCAGGATGCAACAGATTTAAGTTATGAAACTTCGGGTTTCGAGCAGATAATTTACTTGCAGCAAATTGTATCTTTGATAGAGGAAGAGGACAAAAGATTAAAAGCTTTGAGAGAGGCTTATCGGATTCTCAAAAATGATGGGACAGCACTCTTCTCATTTTTAAATTTTGAATCGAGAATCAAAAGTCCGTTTGTAGTATATTTAGCATATTTAAGTATGTTGAGGAGGTTATCTGGATCGAATCGCTCAATTCAATATATTCCTTGGCTTAAGCTGGGCGGAAAATATAACTTTTTGGCGCTACTCGATCGCGGCCCTTACCCATATTGGTATAAAATACAAGAGGCTCACCAAATTTTGACACAAGTCGGGTTTAAAATAGTTGCCGTTGGTTCGAGTTATCAGATTGGCCAAGGTAAGATGTGTGATGACCTAGAATCCTTGAAAAATCAACCAATTGCAGGGATGCTTTACTTTGTTTGCAAGAAGTAGATTCTAGTACACCGCAGGGTAGGTACACGGCAGTGTCGTGTCTTGAGATATCACACCATTATCAATTTTTAAAGTTATGTAAAGGTAAGCGATCGCCCCAACCAGAGGTTCACAAAAGCTTCATAAAATACCGAAGTTATTTAAAGTTTCTGTAAAGCTGACAGGCTCCATTAACGTATAAACCCCGATACTGCAAAAATCAGGGAAGTACAGTAAATTGCTGTTAGGGTGCAGAATCATGAGTATTTACGAATTACTACCGATCGAATCAGACTCACAAATATCGCAACTTAATCAACGAGTAAATCCCAAAAAAGTCAGCCAATTGGTTAAGTGGGTATTAGATAGATTATGTGCAGCGATCGCCCTTTTGGTTTTTTCTCCCGTAATATTAATAGTTGCGATCGCCATTTACATCCGCATGGGCGGCCCAATCTTTTTCTGCCAACCCCGTCCCGGTAAAAACGGTCGCGTTTTCAATTTCTACAAGTTTCGCACTATGACCAGCGATTGCGATGCTGATGGCAATTTACTGCCCGACGAACAGCGTCTGATACTCCTCGGTCAATTTCTTCGCAAAACCAGTCTGGACGAACTCCCTCAACTCTTGAACGTTCTCAAAGGTGACATGAGTTTTGTTGGGCCTCGTCCTTTACTCGTCAGATACCTCGATCGCTATACTCCAGAACAAGCACGCCGCCACGAAGTTATGCCTGGAATTACTGGTTGGGCTCAAGTCAATGGTCGCAATACTATTAGCTGGGATGCTAAATTCAAACTTGATGTTTGCTATGTCGATAATTGGACTCTGTGGTTTGACTTGAAAATTCTGTTTCTGACAGTATTGAAAGTCTTGAAAAGAGACGGAATTAACCAAGAAGGCTATGTTACATCCCCAGAATTCACAGGTCTGCTTGACGATCGCCAAACTAGCAGTGAGATCCAGTAAGCTGTGGAGCATTTAAACCATTAACGATCCAGGTAAGGTGCGTCATTCGCGAACACTTACTATACATGGGAAACGCTTCTCTACTGACGCACCCTACTATCCTCCTTTAAATGCCGAACAGCTTAGCGGTTCGTTTATTAAAACAGACTAAAGATTTTTGAGAGGAGTCTCAAAAGGACTTAAGCTATGAGCCAGGGGATTTAATCCCTGGCTTGTCTTACTGCCTAATCTAGAAGAAACTAAAAATGGAGAGTTTTACCTACGGTCTTTCGGAGGAACAGCTAGCACTTTTACCTACGGAAGATGATATCGCTTTTTACGAAGAACACGGCTGGTATGTCTCAAAAAAGGTACTCCCAGATGAGCTGATTGACGAGGCAATTTCAGGCAGCGAAAGGTTCTACCGAGGAGAACGAGATGCACAACTTCCCGTCAGCAAAGGATATAGCGACTGGAAACCAGAAGATGGCTGGGATATTGTTCGCAATAACGAATTTGTTTCTTTGCAAAATAAGCAACTTAGCAAATTGGGGCTTCACCCAATAATTGGCGCGATCGCAGCGCGTCTGGCCAGAACACAACAGATTCGATTATTGGACGATCAGCTAGTTTACAAACCACCAACAAAAGATCGTAAAAGTGCAGTCGGGTGGCACGCAGATGGCGCTTACTGGGCAACTTGCAGTTCCCACAACTTGCTAACAGCTTGGATTCCCTTTCACGACTTCGACGAAGCTAGAGGGCCACTGGTTGTACTCGATCGCAGTCACAAGTGGTCTGGTCTCGAAGATGTGCGGTTTTTCAATCACACAAACCTGGAGGATTTTGAAGAAAAATTTCGCCAAGAAGGAAAGCAAGTGGTAAAAATAGCTATGACATTAAAAAAAGGTCAAGTAAGCTTTCACCATCGTTGGACGATTCACGGCAGCTACCCCAATAACAGCGATTCTTTCCGCTTAGCAATGGGAGTCCACCTCCAAGATCGGGCAAACCACTATCAGCCTTTTTGGAACAAGCAAGGAAAGCAGATTCATATCTTTGACGAAGTTTTGTGTAGAAAATTGCCCGACGGCGACCCGGATTTCAGCGATCCAGCAGTGTTTCCCGTCTTGTGGTCGGAAGAAGATAGACTATGAATGTTCAAATCATCGATATACAAAATACTTTGTGGCTGAAAACTCTGCAAAAACTGCGCCACGACGTTTATGATTTGCCTGAGTACGCTGCTTTGGAATCTAGCAGAACCAATACAACTCCTGAAGCTGTTGTGATAGTTGACGGCGACAAAATTTTCTTTGTACCTTATTTGCTGCGTCGGTGTGATGACATCCTGCCTCCAGAATCAACATCCGAGGCAATTTTTGATGCTGTCTCACCCTATGGATACCCTGGAATTTTATTAAGTGAAGCAGCAGCTAACACTCCTGGTTTTCCTGATTTTGCCATGAATCAACTGACAGGTGCGTTAAAAAGCAAAAGTGTATGTTCAGCTTTTTTTCGGCTGCATCCAATCCTTAACTGCAAGTTTAATGAAATTTTTGAGCCGGGAATTTTCACGGTCAGCGGAGAAACTGTCTCAGTTAATTTAAAACTTTCTGAGGCTGAACTGTGGGCTCATACTAGAAGAGGTCATCAAAGTACAATTAATAAGTGCAAGCGACTTGGTTTTACTGCCAAAATGGTTCCTGTGGAGCAATATATGAATGAATTAAAAACAATCTATGAAGAGACAATGAATCGCGTAGAATCGAGCAAATCTTATTATTATAAACCAGATTACTTTGCACAACTGTTCAACTTCGGCGAAGCAATTCATTTATGTATTGTAGAATGGGAAGAGCAAGTTGCTGCTGCTTGTTTGTTTTTTGAATGCTGCGGGATAGTTCAAGCTCATTTGGGCGGAACGAAAACTCAGTTTTTGCACGGTTCTCCTTTTAATTTATTGTTAGATTATGTCCGATACTGGGCAAAAGAACGGGGCAATGAATTTTTACATTTAGGAGGGGGTGTAGGAAGCTCTAAAGATAGCCTGTACACTTTCAAGTCAGGTTTCTCCCGACAAAAACACAATTTTCTTACAGGGCGGCTGATTGCAGACCAAGAAAAATATAATTATTTAGTGGGAGTGCGGGCAAAATTTTTAAACATTCAGCCTGAAGAACTCCTCAAGTCAAACTTTTTTCCTGCCTATCGAGCTCCCAACTGAAGATAAGATGAAAAAACAAATTCTCCTATCAACACCTCACATGGGTTCACTGGAACAGGAGTTCGTCAAAGAAGCCTTTGACACCAACTGGATCGCCCCCGTTGGCCCCCATGTGGATGCTTTCGAGCAAGAATTCTGCCAAGTAGTTGGCGCTAAACACGCAGCGGCTGTTAGTTCCGGTACCGCAGCTTTGCATTTGGCTTTACAATTAATTGGTGTCGGTTCGGGAGATGAAGTTTTTTGCTCGACTCTGACTTTTATTGCAACTGCTAGCCCAATTACTTATCTTGGCGCAAAACCTGTTTTTATCGATAGCGATCGCACTTCTTGGAACCTCAACCCCGACTTGTTTAGAGAAGCGCTTGACAAACGAGCAAAAATTGGTAAATTACCCAAAGCTGTTGTTATCGTACACCTCTACGGTCAAAGTTGCGATATCGACCCAATTCTGGAAGCTTGCAATGCTTATGAAATTCCGCTAATAGAAGATGCGGCCGAATCTCTAGGGGCTAGCTACAAAAATAGATCGCCTGGAAGCTTTGGTAAAATCGGCATTTTCTCATTCAACGGCAATAAAATTATCACCACTTCCGGCGGCGGAATGTTAGTTTCCGATGACCAAAAACTGGTAGAAAAAGCTCGTTTTTTGGCAACACAAGCCCGTGACCCCGCTCCTCATTACCAACATTCAGAAATTGGCTACAATTACCGTCTCAGCAATGTTTTGGCGGGAATTGGTCGCGGTCAATTACGGGTTTTGGAAGAGCGAGTGGAAGCTAGACGGCGCAATTTTGACTTTTACAAACAAGCTTTAGGAAACTTGCCGGGAATCGAATTTATGCCGGAAGCTGCTTTTGGAAAAGCTACTCGCTGGCTGACTTGTTTGACGCTCGATCCGGCCGCTTTCGGTGCAGATAGAGAACAAGTTCGCCTAGCGCTTGCTCGAGAGAAAATAGAAGCGCGTCCGGTTTGGAAACCTTTACACTTACAACCAGTATTTGCTGATTGCGAATGTATGGGCGGTGCCGTGGCTGAAGGGTTATTTGAGTACGGGCTTTGCTTGCCTTCTGGTTCTAATTTAACTGATGAAGATTTAGAGCGGGTGATAAGTGCGATCGCCCAAATTCACAAAGAAAATCGATGATATAGCCGAAGGAAGTTCGGCAAGGGATTCCCTCGACGGATGCAATGGATGTAATATCAACTCCGGTAGCATCGGAATTAATATTACCCAGAGTCAGGACACGGCGAGTGCCTAAGTCCCTACCCCAATTAATTGTAGGGACACGGCAGTGCCGTGTCCTCAGTATTCTTTTGATTAATTTTCTTGCCATTCTTGCAGGGCGATCGCAATTCCCTGTTTTAATCTTGGTTCGAGACTCTCTTGCTTAGCTAAACTTTCTAATTGCTGCCTCGCCTCGATCGCATTTAGCTGTTTGAGCGCAGCCGTACAGTGCAGCCTGATGCTGTTGTCGGCATCTGCTAACAGTTGAATCAGCACATCTAGCGCTCTAATATCTCCTAATTGCCCTAACCCTAAAGCTAAAGATTGTTTGATTGCAGCAGACTGCACGGCGGGATGATTGCTTTCGAGCAAATCGAGCATAATTTCAGCAGCTTTGGCTTTTAATTCCGGCTTTTCCACTCGCCCTAAAACAGCGATAATCTCTTGACAAATAGGAGAGTTTGTGTTATTTAATTCGGCAATTAAGGTTTGCTGCAAATATTCTAAAGCGACTGCGGTTTCGCTCCAGCTTAGGGCGCGCGCAGTTTCGATTTGCAATTCAACCGGAATTGTGGGCGATCGCAGCAATTCAAATAAAGCAGCCGCTGCAGCATCGGTTTTCACTCGCCCGATCGCGATCGCCGCCAGCTTGCAAACTTCTAATCGGATGTCTGAAAGTAAAGGTTTGAGCAAGTTAACTAAATCTAATTCTGCGTCTAAATAGGCGCGCGCGCCGAGAGCTCGCACGGCTTCTTTTCTGACTGCTGTCGCCGGATCTTTGAGCGCTGCTACCAGTACCGGCGGGATGCGGGAGTCGTGAAAGCTGCTCAGGGCCTCGATTGCGGCGGCCCGCACCGCAACTTGAGAGTCTCCGACTACGCTCAACAGCGGTGCGATGGTTTCGGTGCGCCGAATTTGGGCGAGTGCTGCTGTTGCAAACTGTCGCGAGTCTTCTTGCTGCAAGAGAGTTGCGAGGGATTCTATGGCTGTCGGGCCGAAATTCCCTAGGGTTTCTGCGGCGATTTGGCTCAATTCTTCGTCGGAATTTTTGACTAATTCTACTAAAGCTTGAATCACTTCCGGGCGATCGAAGTTTCCGAGGATGCGGGCGGCAAACCACCGGGGCTCTGTGTCTGCGTCTGCGTCTTCGAGCACGGCAATTAAAGGTGCGATCGCGCCATTTCCCAGATTGGGCAATACTTTAGCAATTTCCCAGCGGTCTTGAAAATCGCCCCATTCTAAGGCTTGTATTGCTAAACTGACAGCTCGATCTAAAATGTGTTGTTCCTGCGGCTTGCTGCCCTTGGCTGTCACTTGCTGCAAGCATTCGACTAACCCAGACCAGTTTTGGCGATCGGCAGCGACTTGCCCTTGTTCTAAAATATTAGACATAATTTTAGTTTTGCTTCTTTAAGGAGCTAGGTAGATGGCAGCTAGCGGAGAACGCAAGATACTTTTTAGCAATCTTTTGCTACAATTATCTATTTTTTGACATTTTTGTCAATCCATCATAATTGGTAAAATGGAAATAAAGCATTAATTTGATCCAGTTAAGCCATCAAGCTATACTTTTGGTAATTAAAAACACTCAATATTCCCATTAAAAATCCACAAATGAAGAAAGCTCTACTTTTAGTAAACCAGCACTCCCGAAAAGGGCAAAAGCTATTATCTCAAGCCACTGTAGAATTAGAAGCACGGGGTTTTGAGTTAATTGTAGAGTCTACGGATCGCGCCCGCGAACTTCCCGACACAATTCGCCGCTACCAAAATCGAGTCGAATTAGTCATAATCGGCGGTGGCGACGGCACTCTCAACGCTGCCATAGAAGGTTTGACAGACACCAAGTTACCCTTGGGTATTTTGCCGATGGGAACTGCTAACGACTTGGCTCGCACTCTGGGAATTCCTACAGATTTATCCGCAGCTTGTCAAGTAATTGCCAGCGGTAAAGTTCGGCTCATAGACTTGGGTTGGGTGAACGGCAAGCATTTTTTTAATGTGGCGAGTTTGGGATTGAGCGTGGAAATTACCCAGCGGCTGACTAAAGACGTAAAGCAGCGCTGGGGAGTTTTAGCTTATGCTTTTACTGCTTTGCAGACACTTTGGTCGGCGCGACCGTTCAGAGCAGAAATTAAGGTGAAAAACCAAACTTTTAATGTTAAAACTATTCAAATTGCCATTGGCAACGGCCGCTACTACGGCGGTGGCATGACAGTTGCCGAAGATGCCACAATCTACGACAAGCGACTGGATTTGTACAGTTTGGAAATAAAAAAATGGTGGGAAATCATTGCTTTGCTGCCAGCTATGAGGCAAGGAAATCATACCAGTTGGCCTAACGTTCGCGCCTTGCACGCTCAAGAATTTGAGGTTAATACTAGCAAACGCCGTCCGATTAATACCGACGGTGAAATCACCACTCACACGCCTGCAACATTCCGAGTGATTCCCCAAGCTTTAGCAGTTATAGCTCCTTCATAACTCATAACTAATATATCAGTTAACTGGTTCCCCGGCTCCAGCCTGGGAACCCATATCTAGAGGCTCTGCCTCGGTGCCAAAAATGGAGGATCTTCCTGCAGTTATAGCTCCTTCATAACTCACAACTTATATATCAGTTAACTGGTTCCCAGGCAGGAGCCTGGGAACCCATATCCCTATGCTCTACCTCGCTGCCGAAAATGGAGGCAGAGCCTCGGGATCTGCGTTACCAGGCTGGAGCCTGGTAACGAGTAATAAATTATATTGTGTTGTGGAACAGGCATCTTGCCTGTTCATATATTCGTGGAACAGGCATCTTGCCTGTTCATATATTCGTGGAACAGGCATCTTGCCTGTTCATATATTCGCCACGGGCAAGATGCCCGTGCCACAATTAATCACTTAATAATCGCCTCCAGCGCCATATTGCCACGCTTCAACTAATCGGTGGAAATAGTATTGCTGTCCCGGTGATAAATTTTTTACCTGCGGTTCTACGGCTTTCCCCAAAGGCTGCAATCCCGTATAAATACCTAAATTTACATAATGAACCATCCAATCGAGCAAATTAGCTATTCCAACCTGCGGGATAATTTTCATAACTAATCCGGGATGGCTAATTGCTGTTTTAAACAAGGTTTTTGACAAAGCCGGAAACAGCACGATATCCTGAAGAAACGGTTTGAGTACCGGTTCTCCCAACTCTTCCATTACCTGAAATACGGCAGCCAAAAGTTGATTGATTTGATTGGGGTCTATTTTTTGATTTATCGCTGCACTCATCGAACGCTGAAACAACCAGGTAACTGATAGATTCGGCTGGTACGGTTGCAAAATTGCGAGGGAATTTTTGTCTAGACTGTCGCTTGTCAAAGCTTCGTCAATTCCTAGAGTTAAGCGTTTGAGGTGGCGCACCATTGCGCCGAAACCGCCGAAGCTGAGGGGAGATTGGCTGCCGCTGCTGTCTCCGACTGGGAGTATGCGATCCCAAGGCGTTTTGAGAGGACTTTGGCGATAGCAGGGGAAGAATCCGTAGAGTGCTCTTTGGAATTTTAACTGTTCGAGTTCGACGTTTTGATATTGGGGAAGCAAGCGCAAATATTCTTCAAATAATGTTTCTAAACTGAATCTTTCTGTGTCGGCGTCTATGTAGGTAAATAAGTAGGTTGTGCGGCCGTCTCTGGCTGGAAATGCTTCCCAAAAATATTGGCACTGGTTTTGCATTGGCGTGAAGGATGCAAATATGTCGCCGGTTTCGTTTTGGGGAAATCCTCGAGCGCAACTGCCGACTACTAAACATACGGCGTCGGGTTTTTTGCCTTGTCTTGCTTGGCGGACAATGGGCGAGAAATGTCCCATTGCATCTAAAAATAATCTGGTTTTAAATATTTTTGTAGCAGCTTGTTCGTCGGTACTTGCAGATTCTACTGCGACTCCATCAGGGTGAATTGTTGCTGTTTTAAATGGTGTATTTTCAAAGAGTTTGCCTCCTGATTTTAGAAATCGCTGCTTGAGGGTTTCGAGGAGGTAAATTGGATCTATTCCGATGTTTAGTACGCCCGAAATCCAGATGTCGGGGGTGTTGGCAAAGCTGATGCGGGCTGGGTTGTATTCGGTGGCGATCGCCTTTTCAATCTCTTCAACAGATAGCAAATTTAGTTCTAAGAATGCGTCTAATTCTTTGCGAGAAATGTTCCATTCTTGCTCGCGTCCTCGCAGGATGCCGCGTTCTAGCAGGGCTACTCGCCAACCCCGCACGGCTAAGGCTGTACCGATTAATATTCCTAGGGTTCCGCCACCGATAACTATGTCGAAGTCGAGGGTTTCCAGGGGTTGTTGGCTGTGTTTGACTGTTTGGGGTGCTGGTGCGGTGTTTTGTTTGAGGTTTTCCCAGAGTCGATCGACCTTTCGCAAGCCTCCGAGGGCGTCTCCTGGGAGTTGGGAGAGGATTTGTTCGGTGAGGGACATCGGGTTTTAGTATTAAACAGCGGTTGATTTTCTATAATTTAGCTTAGATTAACATTTCCGACAGTTTCAGGGCTGACGCATGGGGTGGCGAGAATCACGGAGTTTTTATAATCACACAGAGAAACCCGATTTCTGAAAAAAAAACCGGGTTTCTACCCCTCGTCGGTAAGTCTGGGGGTAGTAGCTGTTCGTTCAAATGTGGACATATCTGGTCATTCCTTCCCCTTTGGGTATGTTTTAGGCATAGCTGTAACCATCTTTTCTGTGAACTGCTTTCTTGATGTACTCAAGTTTGATTCCAATCCGTTTCTTTCCTGATTTGGGGTAGATTTCACCGTTTCCATCAGAGTAAGGGCACAACCTAGCGATATAGGTTCCACGGTTAACACCTTTTGGGATAACGGTTTTAACGATATCCCCAGTGCAAAATCCGTGAATCGGTTTCAACGGACGGTACTTTTGCGGATAACCGATTGTGTCGGTTTGACACTTTTTCCTTCCACCTTGACCCGTTGATTTGACTCGCAAAATTTTACAGGTCTTGACTTTCAGAATGTTTGTTACACCAACGCAAGCTGCATCAATCCAATGTTCTTTGGCCAAATGCAGTCTGATCCGATTGAACTTGGTTTCTGCTCCGGTTCCTGTCGTTACAGGTAATTCGAGCATTTTCAACGTTTCAAGCAGTTTCCATCGAGTAGCATTGACAGCAGCAGCGTCTTTCAACGGTGCTTTTGCTTGCTTTAAAATCTTGGAAACGATATCCGGTTTACCTTTCAAGAAATCCTTGATGTCACGATCGCCTTTGTTTTGATTGCATTTCTCACAGGCAATGCAAAGGTTAGAAACGCGATTACTTCCACCTTTGGAACGTGCCTGAATATGCTCGATTTGCAGTGGAACATCAGTCTTACCGCAATAGCAGCAGGTTCTATCGTATTTTTCCAGCAGATATTCACGAACCGAATAACCTTCTAAAGTCCCGGCACGGTAATCGGTTCCAGAGATTTCAGGATTCTCCAATTGCTGCATATCAAACTTGACAAGTTCTTGTCTGATTTCAGCAATTGGAGCAAACTTGCAAAGCCGCTTTACCCATGTTTCAATCGTTTGAACACGGTGCATCAAGCTTGGTGCTAACCAACCTTTCGGTCTTTTCCGATTAAGAAACCGAGCTTTACGGTATCTGGTTTTGCGTTGTCTGCGATTTGATCGAACGGCTCTACGGGGAGCATCCCGATTTTGCAAGTATACAAAAGTATGATAAAATACGCTGCTTTTGGGAAAAGCCAACACTTAGCTTC
>NZ_JAUBRJ010000084.1:15840-31673 GCF_036701805.1 Microcoleus sp. N3A4 | reverse complement strand
TAAACCTTTTAAGTGGACATATAAGGGCAAAGTTTTGGCTGTTTAATGGTCTGTTTATTTCCGCCGCGCTGTACTAGTGGAAATCCTCAACGAGACAACCGCCACAGAATATATATTCATGCAGCAGTTTGGCGAGACAGAAGCGACACTCCCCGAACTAGAATCCCTGGATAATATTAAGGAAAGGTTGAGAACCTCTTACAATCGTTTGTACAGGCTTTTGCAGCAGGTGGCAGAATCTCAACCCGCTGCGACTGCGGATACGTTAAACTTTCTCTATGGAACGATAGAAGACGGAGAGGCAATTGTCGATGCCTCAGCAGCAAGCATTCAAGAAATCAAAATGGATTGGAATTTACGATGAATCAACAACCTAGAATCCCCGACGCTGAAACCAGAAAGCGACACGTTGAAAAGATGCGTGAAGTCTGCCGACAGTTGGACGCTTTCAATTTGAAGTTAGATGAAGCGATTGCCATATTTGAAGCTGACAACCGCCGCCAGCGTCGAGAACGTTTGGCGGGTAAATACAGGCGTGTGGAATCTCAGGCAGTCGAATAAGATATGAGATGTGGCATCATTGTTAATAAGTCTTTTATGAACAGGCTTTTCGGCCTGTTCCACAAAGAGTGAATTTTCTTGTGGGACAGGCCGAAAAGCCTGTTCTTGAGAAGGGTGCAAGATGTGAGATAAAATCGATCGAGGGGCGATTCTCTGCGGGATAGCCTTGAATCATTTCTTTTGAGTCCCCCTCTCCTGGGACTTCGTTTGTTTAGTAGGGGTTTTAACCGCCGACTCCGATCGCGGATTTTGAATGCAGATTTGATATGATGCTAATTTTCGCGCACCATCCACACTAAAAATCCCAATATTTTATCTACTGGAGGTAGCGGATAATCGGTAAGATCGATCGTCACTATTTGCCCTTCCAGCTTGAGAAACCGCCAAGCTGTGCCGCTGGAAACGCTACCGTAGATGGCTGATATCGATCGCCCTTTGGCTTCATTAAATCTCTGGGCCGCCACCATTTCAGCAATACATTGACCCAAACCTACTTTCAAATCTCCTTTTTTAGCTTCCACCATCACAATTACCGGGGCCTCAACGTCTAATTGTTCCGGGGAACGGCTGATGATAAAATCGCAAACTCCTGTAAGTCCAACAGCCACATCAACATTAAATTCCTCACCCGAAAACACGCTGATTTGTTGGTTCAGAATCCTGCGAACTTCCAGCAATACAGGGTTAATAATAGCTTCAGAACGGGCTTTTTCGGTGCTAGTGGCGATCGCCCAAGGCAAATTTGTCTCCAGCATGGTCTGCAAGGCTGTTGCGGGTGCGATCGGCTCAATTTCCGGCAGAAATCTCATTCCTTCCACTACTGTAAGATTAAAGGCTTCTTTAACCTTGCCGATGGTCGTAAATTGACTGTAAGACATAAGATTTTAGGTTTTTATTTCTACTTTTTACTTAGATAAAACGAAGGTTGAAACCGGGTCTACACAAACGAGATACCCGACGTGGACTAAAGATAAAAACGAAATTGTTACCGCATTTTAACCGCCCCTTCTTCAACCCGCTATTCTAGGTTTTGCCTGTATATACGCGGTTTCAACCGCCGGATTTTCTATTACACTCGCTGCAACTTAGCTGTTCTGGGATCGATGATTTTTCTGCCCAATCCCGAAAACTTAATTGCCAGATTAGTTTTATCGCCCGCCCCTAAAACGTGGGTAATTTCTCCAACTCCAAAAGCATGATGAAAAACCCGATCGCCCGTTTGCCAATCCGCCGATTGTACATTGTTTCCCGGTTGAGAACTGCCGGAATTTGCTGCTGAATTATTAGTTTTTCCTTTAGATGCAGCCGTTTTCCCCGCTTGAGTTTTTTTCGCACTTCCAGCCAGCAAATGCGGTGGCAATTCTCCTAAGAATAGCGAAGGGGTGCAGTGTTCCCGGTAGCCTCCCCAAAGGCGGCGTTCGCGAGTGTGGGTGAGAAATAGCAATTCCTGGGCGCGAGTGATGCCGACGTAGCACAAACGGCGTTCTTCTTCGATCGCTTTCGGGTCGTCCAAACTGCGGAAATTGGGAAATAAACCCTGTTCCATTCCGACTAGAAATACTACGGGAAATTCTAACCCTTTGGCTGAGTGCAGCGTCATCAGCGATACGCGGGAATCTTCTTCCTGCAAGTCATCTAAATCGGATGCTAAAGATGCTTTTGCTAAAAATGATGTCAGCGTCGGTTCTTCGTTTTGTTCTTCAAATTGCAGCACTGCATTGTACAATTCTCTGACGTTTTCGATGCGATTTTCTGCTTCCTCGGTTCCTTGGTTTTTCAAATCTTCAATGTAGCCTGAATCTTGGATAATTCCTTGGACAATTTGCGAAGCCGGCAGAGTTTCAACTTGCGATTGCCAACGGCCAATCATTTCGGCAAACTTAATAATAGCTTTTGCCGATCGCCCTGCGAGAGTATTGACAGAAGATTCATCGCTGAGGATTTCCCACAACGGAATGCCCAATTGAGTTGCAGCGTCTTCGACTTTGGAAAATGTGGTATCGCCAATGCCGCGGCGGGGAGTATTGATGATGCGTTTGAGGCTGACGCTATCGTCGGGATTGGCAAGCGTCCGCAGGTATGCTAGGATATCTTTGATTTCTTTGCGATCGTAAAACTTGAGGCCGCCGACAATATTGTAGGCAATGTCTAAACGCATTAACGCTTCTTCAAAAGAGCGAGATTGAGCGTTTGTGCGGTAGAGAATCGCAAAGTTACTGCCCTTTTCGTATTCGGAGTTTTGGCGTTTCAAGGAATGAATTTGACCTGCTACAAATTCCGCTTCTTCTAATTCGTTGTCGGCGCGCCAGACAACAATTGGAGCTCCCGGTTCGCGAGTCGGGCGCAGAATTTTCTCGATCCGTTCGGTATTGTGTTCGATCAAGTGGTTCGCGACTTGCAGGATGTTTTCGCGCGATCGATAATTTTCCTCTAATTTTACCATTGTCTGAGTTTTATCGTCGGACAAACCATCTCCGAAATCCTCTTGAAATTCCAGCAATATCGTATAATCTGCCATCCGAAAGCTGTAAATTGATTGATCGACATCGCCCACGACAAAAATCGAGCGGTTTTGCCATTTATCGAAGTTTTTCGGGTCGGCGTTATTAGTCACCAACATCCGAATCAAATCGTACTGAGTGCGGTTAGTATCTTGGTATTCGTCAACTAAAATATGGCAAAACTTTTTATGCCAGTAACTTAATACTTGCTCGTTTTGGCTCAAAAGTTTAACGGGAACGAGGATTAAATCGTCAAAATCTAGGGCATTGTTGGCTGCTAAAGCGTCTTGGTAGCGACTGTAAACATCGGCAATCACGCGACCTCGATAATCCGGTTCTGCTGCTTGGTATTCTTGAGGCGACAAGCCTTTATTTTTTGCGTTACTGATGACATAGCGGACTTTTCGTGGGTCAAATTTCTTGTCATCGAGGTTCAGGCTTTTGGTGACGATTTGTTTGACAAGACTTTGAGCATCTGACTCGTCAAAAATCGAAAAGTTTTTCTTCCACTGGCGGCCTTTTTCGTCTTGATATTTCTCTATGTCGTAGCGGAGAATGCGGCCGCACAAAGAGTGAAAAGTCCCCATCCAAATGTGTTTGGTAATTCTCTGGTAAATGTGCGATCGCAATTTGGTTTGCACATCCGGGGCTAAGTCTACCAAAGGTTTGCCATATTCCGCTTCAGCTTGCTGAGTTGCCAGCAATTTCTCAATTCTTTCTTTCATCTCCCTGGCGGCTTTATTTGTAAATGTCACCGCCAGAATATTTTCGGGATCGACTCGATGGGTGCGAACTAAGTTAGCAACTCGGTAAGTTAGAGCTCTGGTTTTGCCGGAACCAGCGCCCGCTACTACTAACAGCGGCCCGTTATAATGGGCGACTGCTTGGCGCTGAGATGGGTTGAGGTGGCTGAGGAAATCAGTGGTTTGAGTCATAGCTAGAAAGTTAGTTAATTTTTTTAAGGGGTAAATAATACTTGGTATGCAATACCGCGACTTTTTTTTAAGGTAAGGTGCGCCTAGCGCACTATATATTATAACTAAAACGGTGATTTGTTGAACTTTAAATATTTTGGGGCCGAGGGAGTTGTTTAAGGTAATATGAATTCCGGTTGCACGAGAAAGATGATAGGCCGCGGAGGACACGGCAATGCCGTATCCCTACGCCAAAATAATCAATCTGACTCGATGATAAATGTAACCATAGTCCGATTAATTGTAGGGAAACGGCACTGCCGTGTCCTGAATTTGGGTAATATCAATAGTTTTGCTTTAACGTTTAAATATTTGTTTCAACCACATTGCTGCTAATATTCCCAAGCCAATCCAAATGGCAATAATTACAGCAGCCACAGCCCGATTTATCGGTTTTCCTAGCTCTATTTTGGCGGCTGCTTTTTTCCGACACTCTGCTAAAACCTGTGGCGGAATCATCTTCAGTACCAGCCAAATTCCCAAAGGTACAATTATCAAATCGTCCAAGTAGCCGAGAACGGGTATGAAGTCAGGAATTAAGTCGATCGGGCTAAAAGCATAGGCCACCGTAAGGCCTGCTAAAATTCTGGCGTACCCAGGTACTCTCTGGTCTGTACTGGCTAAATAAACAGCGTAAGTCTCTTTTTTTAGTCGGCGGGCAGCTTGTTTTAAGGATTGCATATAAAGATTAAAGACTTATGACTAATAACTTATAATTTTTTTAGTTGCTAAAAATGTAACAGACCGCATATTTAGCAATTTCAGTGGGAAGGTAAAGTATAGCATCTGTTGTATGTGAGGAGAATCAAGTTTATGAGTTCAAATTTGCAACGTCGCGATCGCATTAATTTCCGCAGTCTGTTAACAGCGTTGTGTTTAACCTTAACTCTCGTCAGTTTCGCGGGATTAGATCCGGCGGCTGCTCAAGAACAGCGGATGAGAACGCTGAGTGTCACTGGGCGGGGTGTGGAAGCGATTCCGACAACCCAAACTCAAGTTGCTTTGGGGGTTGAGGTGCAGGGGAAAACGGCGGCCGAGGTGCAGCAGGAAGCGGCGAGGCGATCGTCGGCTGTGGTAGAATTGCTGCGATCGCGCCAAGTGGAAAAACTCGAAACTACCGGCATCACCCTCAACCCGACTTACAGCTACGAAAACAACCAGCAGCGCCTAACAGGTTATATTGCTACAAATACCGTCAGTTTTCGGCTTAATACTCAATCTGCTGGCACTTTGCTCGACGACGCGGTGAATGCCGGAGCAACCCGAATTCAAGGTGTGAGCTTTGTGGCCGCCGACAGTGCGATCGAACAAGCTCGAAAACAAGCACTCAAAAAAGCAACTCAAGACGCTCAAGCGCAAGCGGATGCAGTGTTGAGCGCCCTAAACCTCAAGCGGGGAGAGATTCTGGGCATTCAAGTCAACGGTGCGATCGCGCCGCCTCCTACTCCTATGTATCGGCAACTTGCTGGTGCTCGCGCTGCTGCTGATGCTACAACGCCAGTGGTGGGAGGAGAACAGCAGGTAGAAGCTTCTGTGACTTTGCAAATTGGATATTGATTGCAGCTTGCATTCTCAATGAACGTAAAATGCGATATCTGGGTGTTTGAGTTTTTTATGCTTGTCTACTTATTGTCAGATAAAACATCTTATAGCGGTTCTCAAGTAAGTGAGGTACGTAGTTGGGCTTTAGCCCTCTTAATTGTGCTTATGTAGTTAAGTGAGGCAGGGTAAACGCATCTAATTTCTAAATTTCCATATATAGCGTTTGAGTAGAGACAAAAGCGCTACAGGTGGAAAAACGGTTCTCAATAAACAACAATAAAGCCGAGTTATTGTGCTAAAATCCCTCGTTATTGACAAGATACGTTTACCCTGTTAAGTGAGGTAAGCACCGCCATCAACTCCCATTACCAATTAATACTCATACCTCATCTACCTGAGAAAGGCTATATATCAATTCCGTTAGCATCGGAATGATATAAACGGAGGACACGGCTTGGCCTTAGTCCCTACCACGATCGATTGTAGGGACTAAGGCACTGCCGTGTCCTCGCTTATCATTCCGGTGCAGCCGGAATTGATATTAAATATCCGACGATAACATGATAAAATTTAAGCCGAAAATATCAAAATAAATTTTTATGACGCGATTTATTCACGATCGCTTTGCCAAAGACTTGTTGACAGAACTGCTGTCTCCTATCGGGACGGTGAATATCGGGCATGATGTTACTGCCGAAGTTCGAGAAATCGATGTTTATTTCATTCCAATGACTGTAATTCCTGAATACTCAGCAACTTTAGGATTGTTGGGAAAAATGGCTGAGACGACGGCAATTTTTGAACCGTTTCGCAATCCAGTAACTGTAGGCGAAGTCATTAGCTGTATGAGTAAGTTATGGGATTTGCGAGGTGAATTGGAACGGCAAGCCAGAAGAGAAAATACTCGCTATGATGATGCTAAGTTGCCGACACTGTGGATTTTGACACCTACAGCATCGAAAGCAATGCTGGAGGGTTTTGGCGCGATACCCAAGCCTGAGCATTGGATGGAGGGCATTTATTTTTTGCCTAGGCATTTGAAATCGGCAATTGTGGTGATTCACCAATTGCCAGAAACTCCAGAAACGATGTGGTTGAGGATTTTAGGGAAAGGAAAAGTGCAGCAAAGGGCGATCGGCGAGTTGAGCTCTTTAGCAACCGACGATCCGTTACGGATTATCGCGCTAGAATTGTTGTATCAGTTACAGTCAAACTTAGTAACCGATACCCAACAAGAGTTACAGCCAGAAGAGCGGGAGTTAATTATGGCGATCCCATCACTTTTTAGAGAACAGTTAGAAGCCGCACAACAACAAGGAATTGAACAAGGACTAGAACAAGGAATTGAACAAGGACTAGAACAAGGAATTGAACAAGGAAGACAAGCACAACAGCGCTTAATTTTAGAAAATTTTCTGCAAGTCCGATTTGGAGAAATTAACTCAAAAATGACTGCTTTCTTATCTCCAATATCAAAGTTACCCGCTGCGGAATTTACGGTGCTGTTGCTGGCAATATCCATGCTAACTGTCGATGAAGCAGGAAAACAACAAGCGGTCAGATTATTAGCAGAAAATGTTTTGATAATTCGCCAAAATGAATTGGGCGATATTCTGCCTACAGCCCTTACCAATTTACTAGCATTGCCTGTCGATGAATTGACATTGTTTGTAGAACAATTGCCTCAGTTATCGGCGGATGAATTGAGAGCAAGATTGGCAAGGTAAAACACGGAATCTGTTAGACACCCGACTTCTTAAAGCAGTCGGGGATTCTGTCCAATTTTCCTCAATCCAAATTTATCCATCGCTCAATTACCTCCCCTTATAGGTCAAGAACTAGCAATTTCACTAGATTCTGAATAAAATATATCTCTGGCTTTTATGGCTTCTTCAATCGCTTTAGGTGAAGCAGTAAGCTTCTTTGTATCAACTTCTAAGTCACATGACCACCAACGTGGAACTAAACAAGAATAGTGTTGAAAGATATGACAGTTACTACACCATTCCCATAAACCACCACTTGCAACGAATCTTACCCCTTTAATTTCTTTCCTAATGGGTTTTCCTATTTGATACCAGCGACACAAAGCAGCAACTCTACAAACAGGACACGCTGCTGATAGATGGAGCGACTCTTGAGATGCCTGAAACACTTCTTGCCACGCTGTTTTATGTTCAGATGGCACTCCAGTCCAATTATCCTCCCTTGAGACGATCCCTTCGAGCCGAAAACCTATCTCTGCCCCTTTTTGTTGTGGGTACCAACCTCGATCGAGGGCGTGTAAGATAGCTTTCCTTACCAACCAAGGTGAAATGATGTTACCGTACTCGACCCAGGTAATCATTCTCTGTCCTGGATTGTCCGCATACTCTACAAAGATTAGCAGACCAGTTTCCATACCAGGTTCATCGTCCGGGTGGACAATCCAGCGGTATTCAACATCATTAACATTGATTAGCCTCGTGCCTTTTTTAGCAAGTGCCATAAACCTCAAATACTGTACGTGTATTCGCATATTTTACCGCAGACTTTCGATCGATCGCACTTACCTGTAATTTTACATAAGCTCGATCGATCCCTAACTTTTAGCGTGACATACGGCAAAGTGCCGTATATAATGGATAAATGAGATAAACCGTATTTTGTATGACTAAAACTACTAAATCGGAACCGTCAGCCCGATTGGAGGCTCGTATCAGTCCAGAGATTAAAGCCCTTTGGCAAAAAGCCGCTGACATAGAAGGATGTACCTTAACAGATTTCGTCATCGCCAGCGTTCAAGCAGTCGCTTCCAAAGTTATTGAACAGCACCAAAGACTGACACTTGACCTTGACGACAGCGAGGCTTTCGTAAATGCCCTCCTGAATCCAACCCAGCCGAATCAAGCTCTCAAAGCAGCAGCCTTGCGCTACAAACAAGTGATGGGCGATGGTACTCACAATTGAACTCTTAGATAGCAGCAGACATCACAGAGAGCTTTTTTGTTGTGGACAAGATAGTTTGGACAACTACATCCGTAAACAAGCTTCTCAGGATCTCAAAAAGAAAGTCGCAATCGTATTCGTTTTAGTGGAGTCTTCCAACACTGATGTGATTGCCTATTATACGCTTTCTGCATACACCATTGAACTCGCAGATTTGAATGAATCTTTTGCAAAAAAGCTGCCCCGCTATCCCCTTCTACCTGCTACATTGCTCGGTCGTTTGGCAGTCGATCGTACTTGACCTTGGTCAACATCTCGGCGAGTTGATTCTGATAGATGCTTTGACAAAAGCACTCTTGGCAACTGCACAAGTTGCATCTCTCGCTGTCATTGCAGAAGCTCTGGATGAGCCAGCAGCCAATTTCTATCAAAAATATGGTTTTCAAAAGTTTAAACAAAACCCGATGAAGCTTTATCTACCAATGAAATCGGTTGAAGAACTTTGTCAAAATTCTAACATTTAGTTGATTTTGTTAAAAACCGATCGCCCATTGCAATCCCCAACCCCAACCCCAACCCCAACAACCCCCACAAATCCAATTACTACCGGATCGGCGATCGAAGTACCCGATATCGACTACAGTAAACACAAAATATTATTGGCGGTGATTTGAGTGATTGAGACTTTAGCAACAGGAATCGCAGCAGCCGGTTCGCTGCTAGCATTGGGCGGATTGGGCCTAGAGTTGAACTATCGCCGGACTGGGAGTGCAAATAAACTAGAACTAACAGCCGGAGAATGGCACTTAGCCATCTCGGAACCCAACCGCTATCTTTTGGTGGGAGAAATGGAGTTCCGCAACCTGACACAGCGGTTCGAGGTGATGTTGCCGGAAGTGCGCGCACAGGTGAAACTGCTGTCAGACGGAAGTTTGGATGGCGTTACTTCCCAGACAAAGGTGATTCCTTACCACAAAGACGCAGCAGCCAGAGCAGACGATTACTGGTTTGGCTATATTGTTAAAGCCCAAAAAAACACGAAAATTAAAGTTTCTGTAGACATTCAAGGGCAAGATTTAACCAAATTGCAGTCAGCTTGGGTGCAAGTACACTTCGTCACCTACGGCCCAAGCGGGCGCATCCCGAAAGTCCGCAACGTAGTAGTCCCGCTGCAATTTCCCAACTCGGACACCGTACCCATCGCCAGAAATGTCGGAGTTGCAGAAGTCTTGCCGATTCGCACTCACATACTGGCGGAACTGGACAATCCCGTCGAAATTGTCAAGCGGTACGTGCTGCCGCGCGCCCAGAAAGGGGATATTGTCGCCCTGGCAGAAACTCCCCTAGCTTTGATGCAGGGACGCTACCGCCATCCCAGCGAAGTCAAACCCGGATGGGCGGCAAAGCGAGTGTGCTTGTTTTTCTTGCCCACGTCGAGTTTGGCCACGGCTTGCGGGATGCAGACGTTGGTTGATGTAGTCGGCCCTTGGCGCGTAGTAGCAGCATTTGCGATCGGCGCTGCGGCTAAAATATTTGGCAAACCGGGAGTCTTTTACCAACTAGCAGGGGAACAAGCCAGGCTGATCGACGACGTTACCGGGACTTTGCCTCCCTTCGACCAATTTATTGTCCTCGGCCCGGACAATCCCCAGCAAGTTGTAGAAGAAATTCAACGAGAAACCGGACTTGCGGCGGCGATCGTAGACGCTAACGACTTGAAAGCAGTTAAGATATTAGCAGCGACCTCCGATTTATCGGTAACATTTTTAGAGCAAGCCTTGCGAAGCAACCCCGCCGGGAATGCAGACGAGCGAACACCAGTCGTTTTAATTCGACCTCTGCCACAAAAATCTTGAGTTGAAAACAGAAAATTAAAAATTCAAAAAGATGATTTGAAATTTTTAATTTTCGATCGAGCAAGAAAGGGAGAAGAATCAAAAGTTATAAGTTTTGAAATCAAAATTTACCCATTCAAAACTCAAAACTTCTCTAACTCTTCCCCTTTCTGAATTTTTATTTTTTAATTTCCATTCTCCACTTTTATGCTATGACTTCATTTCCCTCCCAAAACCAAAACCAGGTTGTGATTCGCCCGTTTCAGTATCGCGACATCGAGGCGATGGAACAACTGTGCGCGGAAACAGCCGACGAGCCAGAAAACGGCAAAAGCGCAAGCTGCGACTTGGTACTAGGTAGAAAGTTACAGCAGATTCGCCGCTGGTACGGACTGCTAAAGATTTTTAGCTTGTTTCCCAACCCTTGTCAGTCCCTGTTCCGGGCCCACGTTGCCGAAGAAGAGGGGAGAGTTAAGGGCATAATTCAGATTTCTCCTTTCAACCGCACCCGCAGCACTTGGCGGATCGATCGCATAGGAGTAGACCCGGAAGCCCGCAGCAAAGGAATTGGTTCGATGCTGCTGCGGTACTGCTTTGAGGCAGTCTGGGAGGCGCGGACGTGGCTGCTGGAGGTGAATGTCGGCGACAAAACTTCCCTGGCTTTGTACCGGCAGAACGGGTTTCAGCCTTTGGCCCAGATGACTTACTGGACGATCGCCCCAGAACGCCTGCAAGAAATGGCCAACTCAACGCCAGATTTGCCCAACCTGCTGCCCGTCAGCAACGCCGACGCTCAGTTGCTCTACCAACTGGATACCGCGTCTATGCCGCCCCTGGTGCGCCAAGTATTCGATCGGCACATTCAAGATTTCAAAACCAGTTTTTTCGGCGCTTTAGTCGAAGGTGTCAGACAGTGGCTGGGCAAAACCGAGGTAGTCAGCGGCTACGTGTTTGAACCGCAGCGCAAAGCCGCGATCGGCTATTTTCAAGTGCAGCTATCCCGCAACGGCCACCAACCGCACGTCGCCCAGTTGACTGTACACCCGGCCTACACTTGGCTTTACCCGGAACTGCTGTCCCAGATGGCGCGCCTCGTTCAAGATTTCCCGGTTCAAAGCCTGCAACTGGCTTCCGCTGACTATCAGCCCGAACGGGAAGCTTATTTAGAGCAATTTGGAGCTGTGCGCGTGGAACACAGTTTGCTGATGTCTCGATCGGTGTGGCACAAATTGCGCGAGTCCAAGTTAGTCTCTCTCGAAGGACTCCAGCTATCAGAAATGCTGCAAAGCTTCCAGCCAACTCGCAAACCAGTACCGGGCCGGATGTCCTGGCTCGGCCCGATGGCTGGGGAAGCGACAGCAGGGCACCCGTCCTGTGAGATTAAACCCCTGTTGGCTGACTCGGGAAACAGCCAAACAAATCAAGCTAACCCCTTGGGCTGCCAAAATTCCGAATCGGCAGCAACTGATGCCAGCAGCGCTTTGCCTCTAAATTTGCCGGAATTGCCTCTAGACGGAGGCTGGCCGGGAGAACTCAATTCTTAATAATTGAAAGCAGAAGGTAGAAGGTAGAAAGCCGAAAAAATAGAATTAATCATCCCAAAAATTCCTTGTTTCGTCGGCCCTAATCCCCAAATATCCCTTCTGCTTTTGATTGAACTCAACTTAAGATTACCTATCTTCTTCTTACTTTCTTCACTTCTTCCTTCGCATCCTTCGCGTCTTCGCGGTTCGTCAAATAAGATTATTTCCGCAAAAAAACAGTAAATCTAAAATCTAAAATCTAAAATCTAAAATTGATTGATTGATAATGTCCAACGATAAATTATGGATTTCAGCTCTGGGATTAGATATCGGTCTCAAACGAGTCGGCATCGCCGGATGTGACGGCACCGGTTTAATAGCTACGGGCATTACAACTCTGGTACGATCGTCCTTCGAGCGAGACGTAGCTTATCTCAGAGAGCTCGTCCGAGAGCGGAGAGTGCAAATTTTGGTTGCAGGCTTGCCCTACTCCCTGAGCGGAGAATTGGGCGCTCAAGCGCGACAGGTGCAGAAATATGCGAATCGCATCGCCTCCGCCTTAGAGATCCCCCTAGAATACGTGGACGAGCGCCTGACTTCGGTAGAGGCAGAGGAATTGATGAAAGCACAAGGGATTTCGCCGT
This sequence comes from Microcoleus sp. N3A4, assembly GCF_036701805.1. Taxonomy (NCBI): domain Bacteria; kingdom Bacillati; phylum Cyanobacteriota; class Cyanophyceae; order Oscillatoriales; family Microcoleaceae; genus Microcoleus; species Microcoleus sp. N3A4. The sequence goes on along the minus strand of NZ_JAUBRJ010000084.1, from coordinate 19,165 downwards.
CGCAAAATAAGGGTGCGATCGATCGCAAAGCAGCGGCCCTGATTTTGCAGCAGTGGCTAGACGAGCGGAGGCAAAATATCTGCGCCCTTCCCAATCATTGATAGCTTGTAACAGAGGCGTGATATCCTGGTTGTGCAAGTTTGCTACGCACACCTGTAACCCTTGACAAACTGGAGAAAATTCTGCTGTACCCTCGGTACTGAAGAAGCACAAAATCGTGATTTGTCCTCAGTGTCGCTTGCTGACTCGACTGAGATTTAAACGCTGCACTCCTCGCCTCTGGAAAAGGCCGCGAGTCTCGCGGTTTAAGCTTGTGGACTGGCGATCGCCCACTTAGCTAGAATATCGCCACGAAAATTCCCAATTGTCAAGCCAACGTTAGTGAATTATTGACGGAAAATAAGATACACGCGATGTCCTCATCCCCATACCGCAAAAAAGAGAATGGCAATTCCAACCAAGAGTCCGTCACCCTGACGGATGAAGTTGGGCGATCGCTGACTTGCAACATAGAATATTCTATGAACCTAGAAGGTCAAGAATACGCTTTGCTACTTCCGATTGACTCGCCCGTAGAAATTTTTACCTGGCACGGAGACGATGCCGACGAAGCAGCAATTCCTGTAGAAGACGAGACCGAAATTGACAAAGTTTTTGATACCGCTAGAGTTGTCCTGCAAGAGCAGAACTTGACGCTCCGGCGCACAGCGGTGACGATGACTGTGGTTGGCGAATTGCCGGAATTTCCCGACGAGGATTTGGCGCCCGATGCCGATCCTGATGAGGAGTCGGAGTTTGAGGAGCTGATGTGGCTGACCAGCTTCTACCACGAAGAACAGGAATATGCCATTTATACGCCTCTCGACCCGTTCTTTATCTTGGCTCGAATGAATGATGACGGCAAGCCAGAATTGCTCTCGGAAGAAGAGTTCCAAAGGCTGGAACCTATGTTACCTATGCTGGAAGACCAGTTCTTTGACGAGCTTGATTAAATATTAATTGCAGGCAGAAGGCCTGACGGCAAAAAGCAGAATTTTTTACTATTTTATAAGAAAGTAAACTGCTCGCCCGATCGAACTTTTTCGAGATTGCCCCTTCTGCCTTCACGATCGGGCTTTTGAATTGGGCCGAGTGAATTTGGTCTTTTACAGGGCTTGTATCAGTAACTTGTCGGCCATCAATCGTAGGTCATCAGTCATTAGTCGTTAGTTAACCGCCACTTATCGAGGACAACGGACTATGAATAAAGAACCACTGACAAAAGACAGCGCGCGCGAGGGCCGAAAAGGTACTCCGCAAGTCTCTAAATGGTTGTTTTATCTGGCGTTGCTGCCGGCAATTTGGGGCGTTTGCGCTTGGCAGGGCTGGGCTTGGTGGAGCTGGGCTTCTGCCCCGCCTAAAATAGCTGAAACGTCAACTTCCCCGGGAGAGGATGCTGCTGTTTCGATCCAAATCCCGGAAGGTACTCCCAGTCAAAAAATCGGGCGGGATTTGGAGGCTGCGGGCTTGATTCGATCGGCTGGAGCATGGAATATGTGGGCCCGCTGGCTGACTATGCAAAACCGCGAGGGAGGTTTTCAAGCAGGAACTTACCAACTGTCGCCGACTCAGCCTCTGAGTGCAGTTGCTGAGAAAATTTGGAATGGCGAAGTCGCACAGCAGAGTTTCACGATTCCCGAAGGGTGGTCGATGCAACAAATGAGCGCTTATTTTGAAGCCCAAGGTTTTTTCCCGGCTAAGGATTTTATGGCTGTGGCAAGTCAAGTTCCCTACGCTCAATACCCTTGGCTACCGAGCGGATTGCCTCACTTGGAAGGGTTTTTGTACCCGGATACTTATCAACTAGACGGCGATGCAATTAGCCCGGAAGCTGTCATCAAGCAAATGCTCGATCGTTTCGAGCAGTTGGCTTTGCCGATCTATCAAAAAAATCAGAAGAATACTAAGCTGGATTTGAAAGAGTGGGTGACGCTGGCGAGTATTGTGGAAAAAGAGGCTGTGGTTGCTTCCGAGCGCAATCGCATTGCTGGGGTGTTTACCAGCCGCTTGAATAAGGGCATGAAGTTGGGTTCAGATCCGACGGTTGAATACGCCCTCGGCATCAGGCAAACTAAGGAAAAGCCTCTGACTTTCAAGCAGGTGGAAACGCCTTCTCCTTACAACACTTATATAAATGTAGGACTACCGCCAACTCCGATCGCATCTCCGGGAATAGCAAGTCTGGAAGCGACTCTGACTCCAGAAAATACAGAATACCTGTATTTTATGGCGCGGTATGACGGCACTCACATTTTTAGCCGCACGCAGGCGGAACACGATGCTGCGATTGCTAAAGTTGACCAGCAGTTGCGATCGACTCCATAGATTGGCAATCGCTAATACACAAGTAAACAGTCAAAAGTAACAAAGGAAAAGCAAGAATTATTCACTTTTGATTTTTTACTTTGTCAATCTTTAACTCCTAATTTCTGATTTCTCAATCTAAAATCTAAAATCTAAAATCTAAAATCATTATGACTTGGGGTAAACTACTACAGCCTGACTTAGTTCTAGGCAATTCGGTCGTGAATTTAACGGCTGATATTCTGCAGAAATATCATATTAAAGGATTAGTGTTGGATGTGGACGAAACTCTCGTTCCCATTACGGCAATGAATGCTTCTCCTGAACTCAGCTTGTGGGTGCAAGAAATTAAACCCGTGGTATCGCTGTGGTTGGCAAGCAATAATTTAAGTCAGACTCGGATCGGTCGAATTGCTGAGTCTTTGAATCTACCATACATCACGGGTGCTGCTAAACCGTCGCGCCGCAAGTTGCGAACAGCAGTGACTGCAATGAATTTGCCGGTGGAACAGGTGGCGATGGTGGGCGATCGACTTTTTACTGATGTTTTAGCTGGCAATCGTTTGGGTATGTTCACTATTTTAGTGGAACCAATGGTTGATGCTGGGTATGCGCTTCGCAAGTATCCGGTGCGCTCTTTTGAAGTTTGGGTTTCTCAAGCTTTGGGGGCTTCTCTGAAAATTAAAGATTAGTCAATAGTCATTAGTCAATAGTCAGTAGTCAGTAGTCAGTAGTCAAGAGTTTGAGTCATTAGTCATTAGTCATTAGTCATTAGTCATTAGTCATTAGTCATTAGTCATTAGTCATTAGTGGGGAGGGCGGGTTGATAAATATCGAGGAAGTGAATCATCGATTTTGGTGAAGCTGCCCCTACATTATTGGTTATAATCAACTAGACATTTCCAGAAACGCCAGCTTTGAACAGGCATCCTGCCTGTTCCACAATAATTATGGGAGATGTCTACTGGAAATGATATTATCA
>NZ_JAUBRJ010000084.1:0-15740 GCF_036701805.1 Microcoleus sp. N3A4 | reverse complement strand
CTGACTACTGACTACTGACTACTGACTACTGACTACTGACTACTGACTACTGACTACTGACTACTGACTACTGACTACTGACTAATGACTCAAACTATTGTTGTTAAAATTGGAACTTCGACTCTGACTCGATCGACTACCGGAAACTTAGCTCTTTCAACTATTGCTGCATTAGTCGAAATTTTAGCTGATTTGCGGCAGCAAGGCCATCGAGTAGTTTTGGTTTCTTCGGGTGCGGTTGGGGTTGGCTGCGCGCGCTTGGGCTTGACGGAACGCCCGCGAAATATCGCTCTGAAACAGGCTGTGGCGGCCGTGGGCCAAGGGCGGCTGATGCGGGTGTACGATGACTTGTTTACTACTCTACAACAGCCGATCGCTCAAGTTTTGCTCACCAGGGGCGATTTAGTGCAGCGTAACGGTTATGTTAACGCTTACAATACTTTTCAGCAACTGCTCAGATTGGGCGTGATTCCGATCGTCAATGAAAACGATACTGTGGCGGTAGACGAACTCAAATTTGGCGATAACGACACGCTTTCGGCGCTAGTAGCGAGTTTGGTAGAAGCAGATTGGTTGTTCGTGCTCACAGATGTCGATCGGCTGTATTCCGCCGATCCGCGCAGCAATCCCGACGCGCAGCCGATCGTCCTAGTCCAAAGTATGGCACAGCTCACAGAATTTCAGGTGCAAACAGGAGATTCCCGCAGCGGCTGGGGAACCGGTGGAATGGTGACAAAAATTGAAGCAGCCAGAATAGCAACTGCATCGGGAGTACGCACAGTCATCACTGACGGCTGCTTTCCTGGTAATATCGAGAAAATACTCAACGGAGAGTCGATCGGCACTCAATTTGAGCCTCAACCGCGCCCTGTAAACGCTCGCAAACACTGGATAGCTAACGTGCTAATTCCGGCAGGAAAACTATATTTAGATGCAGGTGCGGTTAAAGCAATTTCCCACGGCGGAAAATCGCTTTTAGCTGCGGGTATTGCTCAAGTAGAAGGAGAATTTCAAGCTGATGATTCCGTGCAGTTGTGCGACGCAGCAGGCAAGCAAATTGCTAGAGGACTTGTGAATTATAGCAGTTTAGAATTGAGACAAATCAAGGGCTGCAAGTCAGATAAAATTGCTGAGATTTTAGGCTATGCTGGTGTAGAAACGGCGGTACACCGAGATAATTTAGTGATTGTTTAAATGATCTCGTTTCCGGTTGCATCGGAATCATAAAATCGAGTCAACAGTTAACACTCAACTATTCAGTTTTTTGACCCGCCCGTCAACAGTCAACCGATTTGAGATTTGAGATTTGAGATTTTTAACAGTCAACAGTCAACAGTCAACAGTCAACAGTCAACAGTCAACAGTCAACAGTCATGAGGAGTGCAACCGGAATTGATATTACTAAATATCGAGACAGTCGATCGCGCAATGAGCGAACGCAGAAATTGAGGATACTTGCAGCACAGTATTGCAAGAATTTGTTTGGCTGTGTCGCAACAGCTCGTTCATCGCTTCTGTAAATAGTTCAAATACATTTTGTGCTAATTCTAAAGCTGCTTGGCGTTCCGCATTAGTAAGTTTGATCTCTGCTAAAACTTGCAACATCTCTGGCGTGTTTAAAAGGTGATAATTTTCTAAACCCACATCACCTCCTCCAAAATAAATATATTCTTTTTGAGTAATTTCCTGTAATTCCATTACCACTGCTAGCGCCGCCTCAAAAAAAACTGTGGCCGTTCCTTCGAGGACTTGCACTAACACCAGTTTCTGAATGGGAGAGGCTTTCCCAGCGTAGCGTTCGAGCACTGAACACAGCGATCGCGTTTTTTTAGTTTCTTCACCCCAAAGCAGTCTAAAATCACCATAAGTCATTGATTGGTTAAAGCCCAGTTCCTCTAGGTATTCTAGATAGTCCTGCCAGTAATAGTTTTCCTTATAAGTATATTTATTAATTAGTTCCTGAATTTTGTTATTACTAGAAGATTCTCGGAGTACATATTTATTTAAATCGCTCAATCCCACAGCCAAAGGAGCGAGTATAGGTGCAAAAATTAGTCTTTGTTTCAGGTAGATATTTTTATTTTCTAGAACATCAAATAACGGCAATTGTGCAAATTCTTGCTTTTTTGATTGAATAAATGCTAGAATTTCTTTCATAGCCTCGCACCCTCACTAAGTTATTTAAACTAATCTTTCACACCTTGCTTAATTATCCATCTTGTTTAACAAATATTTTTGTATTTGACATCATGTTTAATTGTGTTTATAGTCACGATCGAATGTGATTTACATCATATTGTGTTCTACCACTAAATCGGCGTTGAGAGCGAGGGTACGATTACCTAGAGTTACTGGTGTTGCAATGAGTATAGATGACAATTTCCCAGGGTTAATTGCCTTTGGGTGCGTTCTGGGTTAATCTATTTTTTGTATCAGTTAAGAAAATTCTAGGAGCTCAGCTTGGAACGCACTTTTTTAGCGATTAAGCCCGATGGCGTACAGCGCGGACTCGTTGGCGAAATTATCGGTCGTTTTGAAGCCAAAGGCTTTACGCTAGTTGGCATGAAGCTGATAACGGCGACTCGCGAACTAGCCGAACAGCATTACGGTGTCCACAAAGAAAGACCCTTTTTTGCTGGATTGGTAAACTTCATCACTTCTGGCCCGATGGTGGCGATGGTGTGGGAAGGCGACGGCGTTGTGGCGTCGGCGAGAAAAATCATTGGCGCAACAAATCCTCTGAATTCAGAACCGGGGACAATTCGCGGCGATTTGGCTGTGAATGTCGGCCGCAATATTATTCACGGTTCTGATGCTGTGGAAACTGCGAACCAGGAAATTAGCCTCTGGTTCAAGGAAGAAGAATTGAGTTCTTGGACGCCTTGTTTAACTCCTTGGATTGTTGAGTAGATTTGAGATTCTCCCGATTGATTAATCGGGAGATAATCTTAGTTTGAGCGGCTCTCCTGAGTTTATGGTGTAAAATGTACCTACTAATACATTTACCGTTATGAGCTTCCATCTAGACTATCTATTAGCCTTGCCTGGAGTCAGGGTTGAAACTTGTACTCAAGTTGAGGGGAAAATTTTCTTGGGACTGAGCATTTTATCAGAAGGAATTGTTTGTCATCATTGTAACAATCCTACCGAAAAAATGCATCAAAATCGACCAATTTTAGTAAGAGATTTGTCGGTTTTTGGTCGTCCTGTATATCTAAAAATCCCACGACGGCAGTTTTACTGTGCTAACTTACTCAACGGTATCCCACAGAAAAATTAGATTTTTTGGACGTTAAAAGACGGCATACTCAACGATATGAACAAGATATTTATGAGCGTGTCAAACAATCGAGCATGGAGCAAATTGTCCGAGAAGAAGGACTGAGTTATGACGAAATAAAAGGAATATTTGAGCAGGTAAACACCATAAAAAAAAACCTAATTGGCAACGGGTTAAACGAATTTGTCTGGATGAGATAAGTATGCGAAAAGGTCAAGGAAATTTTGTGACTGTTGTGAGTGACCTGGGCGAAGGTAATTTAATTGAGATGATTGATTCTCATCGCGGTGAAGAAATCATTGAAGTCAGAAGTGGAACAACCAATTGAGGTTCGTGAACAAGTTGAGGAAGTGAGTGTTGATATGTGGGGAGGATTCCCTAAAGTTATCAAAAAAGTATTCCCAAATGCCCTAGTTGTTATCGATCGTTTTCATGTAATGAAAGTAGTTAATAAAGACTTAAATAAGTTACGTAGAGCAGCCGGAATAACAGACAGGCAAAGTAAATATTTATTATTAAGTAATCGAGTAAATTTGAATCCTCTTCAGATTGATCGATTAGAATTGACACTAGGAAAATCCGAATATTTGAGAATTGCGTATGAGATGAAAGAAAAATTTAGAGAAATATATGAGACTAATTTGACGGTCAAAGAAGGGCAGAACAAAATCAAAGAATGGCTAAATCATGCACAAGTATTTTTTAGAGAATCTGCATCAACAATTGAGAATCATTTTGAGGGTATTTGCAACTACTTTCTTCATCGCACAACAAGTGGAGTCATGGAAGGAATCAACAATCGGATTAAGTTGATAATGCGGCAAGGGTATGGTTTTTCTAATTTTAATAATTTTAGGAATCGCGTATTAGCTTGCTTTTCTGATTAGATAAACTTATAACCATAAGTTCAGTCGTTAAAAAACTGTTAAAAAAACATGGATATGTGAAACGCAAAGCTCAAAAACAACAAACAACCGGAATCACAAAAAATCGTAATGAACAATTTGAGAATCTTGCCAAAATTACGGCTGAGTATGAGTTCCAGGGAAATCCAATTGTTAGTATGGACACCAAGAAGAAGGAATTTATTGGAAATTTATATCGAGCAGGCAGTCTATATACTACCGAAGTTGTTACGACATTTGACCATGATTTTTGGAGTCTAGCTGACGGAAAAGTAGTGCCTCATGGAATTTACGATCTGCAACAAAACCGAGGATATTTAAACCTGGGAATCAGTAAAGACACGAGTGAATTTGCTTGTGAATCGATTAAATTATGGTGGGTTAATTACGGAAAATTTATCTACCATCAAGCCGATTCAATTTTGATAAAATGCGATGGTGGTGGCAGTAATAATTCCAATCATCATATCTTTAAATCGGATTTACAAAAATTAGTTGACGAGTTAGGAATAGAAATTAGAATCGCACACTATCCTCCCTATACATCGAAGTATAATCCGATTGAACATCGTTTGTTTCCTCACGTAACCAGAGCCTGTCAATGAGTAATTTTTACGAGTCTTGAGTTAGTGAAAAAACTCATGGCAAAAACTCATACTAAAACCGGGCTTTCTGTGGTAGTAAATGTGAGCGATAAAATTTATGAAACTGGTCGAAAAGTAGCTAAGGGATTTAAAGAAACAATGAAAATTATTTTTGATGAATATCTACCAAAATGAAATTATCGTGCAGTTCCGACTATTTAGCAGACGCTAAAGTTATTAAATTTTCATTCCTTAAAAAAGCTTGAAGTGGTTGCCCAGCAATCACTTCAAGCTTACATTTTTCAATTTTATAACCATCAATTATGTTTAAAGACCTGCGGAATGTGGGTTGGAAGGTCAAGTTCAGTACCTCCCGTGGTGAAGCGGTCTAATACTGAAATTTATACAATGAATATGGGGCGAATAATTACAGTAATTCGAGCGTGAGTAAGTTCTGATGAATGTCTCAATTTTTTTGATCTATCCAGTGTTAGATCGACTCTCTTTCACCCATCAAGTTAAGTGCTTGAGTCGAATCGTGCGGCGAACTCGATCGAGGAAAGGAGATGCTGATGGGGAGTAAGAAGGGGTTGACATACATCATCGATATCGATATGCGGTATTATTCGATTATATTCAGTATTGTACCGCAACTGCGATCTAATTATAAGTTAAACCGCTAGATATTCTGTCATGATGCAGTCGAAAAGTTATCGGTAGGATGCGAGAGCCAAGTAGCTGCTCATTCGCTGTAAAGACGCAGAAGCTGAATTGTATGTGGAGTGCATCTGACTTTTTCCCTACCTTTTTCCAACCGACGAAATAGGTAGACGGAGATTAAGGTTGATCGGTTCAAGCAAACATCAAATACTTAAGGAGTATTACTTCGATGCGTAAGATCGTTCATGCAACCGTTTTGACTACTTTCAGCACGTTGCTAGGACTTATCCCACTAGCTGCTTCTGCTCAAATTGCACCTAATCAGGTTTCTATTTGTAACAGACTGTCCAGCAGAATAACCTTTCAGCTTGACCGTAAGGCGCAGTCTCTATCTCCCGGATGTGGCACTTATTCTGGTGGTTCTACCTTTCTTTTCTACACTGAGTATGGTAACAATCCTCGATACGTAGTTGAGCGTGCATTGGTTGGTGGAAAGCGATACAACTTTGAGAGGACTCCATCGGGGGGGTTTGATATCGTTAAAGTTGAAATCATTCCCAAGTAGGCTATTGTTGACTCCTACATTGCGCTAACCAATTAGTACGATCGCCCATCGCTATCTGTTGTGCTAACAACGTATGGACGGGCGATCTACTAAACTAGAATTGGGAAAGCTAAAAGCGTGTCCCACCATGATAATTCGTTTTGTCTGAATGCCCACTCTATAAACCGTTGGACCGTATCGATTCTTCTGCTACGCAGGTGATCGAGGCCGCCACTTAATAAAATTTGACCCTCAGCGCTAAAGATGAAAGTGTTGGGCGAAGCGAAGCGCAGGATTCGATCGCACTCAACCCAACCTACAATTTAAAACGGAAAATAATTGATTCTAAAGTAGATGCCTTTTTCCTGCAAAGTTCGATCGCCCGATCGAGCATTTATCAAAGGAATGCCGTAGTCGAGACGCACATTCAACCGATCGCCCATCTGCCAAACCAGCCCCAAACCCGCACCCAGCAGTTTATCCGAGTCAGGATTCGCCTTTTCCTCCGAATGGTTCCACCCTACCCCAAAATCGATAAACGGAGCGACTTGCAACAAACCTTGGACTTGCGGCACACGCCACACCGGAATTCGCACTTCAGCAGAGGCGATCGCACCGCTATCAGTTAACAGCAAATCTTGGCGGTATCCGCGCACGCTTTGAACGCCACCGATCCCGATTTGTTCGAGGGAAAGCAGGGGGCGATCGGCTAATTGAATGTCGGAACGCACAATCAGCAAGGTTTCTGGTGCTAGCAGCCGCACGTACTGGGCTTGTCCGCGCCACGCCAGAAAGCGGCTGTCAGGCCCGCTATCGTTCGCAGTAGCGCCCAAAAAATTGGTGCCGAGGGAAAACTGCGATCGCGCCGCGAACACTTGGTTGGAACTCCGCTGCACGTATTCTTGAAAAAACCGCACAGCCGAAACCCGCGTTTCGCCGCGCTCATTTGCTCCCGCCGAAAGCGCAAATCGTTCCCCCGACAGGAATGTATCGCTTTCTTGCCGCGAAAAACTCAGTCCCAAAGCCAAAGTGCGATCGGGCTTTTCGACAATCGGCTGGCGGTAAGTTAACTCGTAAGTCCGCGATTTTCCCTCGATTTGGGCAGCATCGAAGGGTTCCTCGATGATGTTGGTGCTAGCAGTACCCGCAGCGAACCGAATCGTGCCGTTGCGCGCGTTGACGGGGACTGTGTAGCTGCCGTTGAATTCGTTGCTGCCGTCGGTGTTAGCATAAGATACCTCTAATCCGTCGCCCAAACCGAGCAAATTTGCTTGATTTATGCGAACACCGCGCCGAAAACTGCCGACGCTGGGCGATCGGTTGTTGTCTGCGAACACTTCACCGCTAAAGCTGTCTGCTTCTTTTACCCGCACTTCTAAACGGCTGTTTTCCGGGCGGCTTCCGGCTTGGAGTTCGGCGGAAATATTGGCAATTAAGGGGTCGAGTTGCAGCAGTTGCAAGGCTTCCAGCAACCGAGATCGGTTGAGGGGCCGTCTGGTGGCGCGCTCAAGGCGCGATCGCACGTAATTTGAATTTAAGCGCCTGTTTCCAGTAATCACAATTTCATCCAATCCGCCTTCTACAATCCGAATTTTCACCACACCTCCCGATCTCGGAAAGCTTTGGTTGGCTGGAATTACAGCGCCGGAATTGATGTATCCTGCCGCCACGTATTTTTGAGTGACGGCTGCTTCGGCTGCGATCAGTTCAGCAAAGGTGATTTCGCGCCCCGCAAACTGTTGCGTAACTTCTGCGAGTTCGCGATCGCTAAAAGCTGTGTTGCCCTCAAATTCAAAGCGATCGACCTGAATTTTACCCGGAATCTCCTGCCTAGCATCGCCGGGAACTGGTGTTAGCGGCGTTGGTTGGAGGGGAGACGGCGCAGGCGGTTGCGGCGGCTCAGGAGCTGGCAATTCCGGCTCTCTGGGCAGAATTGGGTTCGGCAGTTGGCTGAGTTGCGAGTTGCGATCGATACCCAAATTGGTTTTTTTTATGCCAATATTTTCTTCTAGCTTTTGACCAGAGTTAAAAATCTCGGTTTCTTGAGTTTTTGTGCTGAATGTGCGATCGGGCTGAGATGTTGCACCATTGTCAACAAGCCTTTTACGGGCGGGATCGATGCCCTCCCCACAAGAAAACTCACTTTTTGTGGAACAGGCATCTTGCCTGTTCTTGAGAATAGTGTAAGATTTCACATCGGGTTCTATGCCCTCCCGACAAGAAAACTCACTTTTTGTGGAACAGGCATCTTGCCTGTTCTTGAGAGGTAAGTCGGGAGTTTCCGCCCCCACCGAGCGTTCTGACTCAGCGGGTAACTGCGTCTTCTCGTCAGCGGTGGCTGAGTCTTCGCGACTGTCAAGATTAGTGTCGCCTCCGCTGCTGAATGCTGCCAAATCCTCAACATTTGAGGTCAAAATTTCAACTGTGCTAGCGGATGTTTTCGCTGGTTTTCCCAGCCAAACTAACCCAAAAATTCCAGCGAGTAAAAATAGTTTTTGCGATCGACAAGCCATAGGATCTAATTATCTCGAATAATTGGGTGAAAATATTTTCCGCAATAGAGCACCCTCAAGTAAAAATCAATCTTAACAGCAAAAAAAGCAACAGCCGTCGCAGCTAACAGTTTCGCAGGCACTAAAAACCAAAAGGTCGATCGACGGCTGTTCATTTCCCAAGACTTACGCACCAATCGGTTTCTTATCCGAAAAAATATCGTGTAAGTCGATCGCAAACAGTAAAAAAAACCAATTTTTTTTTGTTGCAAAATCTACGCTTTCATGCTAATGCCGCAACCAGAATAGCCCTGCACGCCAAGGTAAACCAGAAACCGGGTTGTGTCCGAAAAAACGCGCTACAACTGAGATATTGCACCATTCTCAAGAATCTTTTTATGAACAGGCAAGATGCCTGTTCCACCAGAGATAAATTTTCTCGCTTCACAGGCATCTTGCCTGTTCTTAAGAATAGTGCAAGATGTGAGTTGCAGCCCGCAGATCCACTAAAAAACCCGGTTTCTTTGATTTTGGTGTATCATACCAAATCCGACTTTAATACCCCCTTTTTTCTTGAGTCCGCGTCGGCAGACCTCCTGTGCCCAGACGCGGTTTCAACCGCCGAGTCTTATCAAGAGGGTTTCTAACTGTGAATTATGCAGAGCGGCCCGCACCAGCCGCAGCACCCATTTTAGCCCCGTCAGTCAATCCCACCAACTTAGCACTCAACTCCCACATCCGCTCGCCTTTTTCATCATCGCGGGCCTGGGGAGAAACCTTCTGCACAAAAGACTTGCCATCTTTTTTCTGGCGGTTCCCCCAACTCCAATAAGCCCCAGATTGCTTGTATTCGAGATCGGCAACCACCATCGCCAGCCTTTCCCCCGCCAACTCCTGCGACACGTAACCCCCCGTGATATTCTTCTGAAACAGCGGGAACAGCTTCTGAAACAAAGGATAGTGGTTGCGGAACAGCGGCGTATCCGCAACGCATCCCGGATACAGCGAAGTGAAAGTAATCCCCGTGGATTCGTGAAAGCGGCGGTGCAGTTCCCGCATCGTCAGCACGTTGCAAACTTTGCTATCTTTGTAAGCCTTGACCGGTTCAAACTTCTTGCCGTCAACCATCGAAATCGGGTCTTTGAAACCCGCTTCAAAACCCTCAAACTTGCCCAAATCCGGGCGCGGCGGAATCTTCCCGCCCAACTCGTCTGGATTGTGAGTCACAGTTCCCAAAATCACGATTCTCGCATCGGAATAATACGAAGGCTTCATATTTTCCATCATCAGGTTGCACAGCAGGAAATGACCCAGGTGATTGGTAGTCATCGTCAACTCGTAACCCTCCGGGCTCCGCAGCGGTTCCTTAATCAAAGGCATATAAATGGCGGCGTTGCACACCAAAGCGTCCAGAGGCCTGCCGCTTGCTTTGAATTCCCGAGCAAATCGGCGCACGCTTTCCAAATCGCCCAAGTCAATCTGCATGATGGAGAAACTGCCTTCAGGTATGCCCAACTCTCGGGCGGCGTCTCCGGCTTTCCGCACGTCCCGACAGGCCATGACTACGTGCCATCCCTTGTCTGCGAGAGCTTTCGCGCCGTACAAACCGACGCCGGAGGAAGCGCCGGTGATGATAACCGTTGATTTGTGATTTTGTGCCATCTTGTTAAAAGCGCTTCCGCTATTGATTATTTTCAGGATCTCAAACTGCTAAGCTCGTAGCTCGGATGTTTGAAAATATCCTATGGTTACTAGGATATGGGGAAACGTTCTCGATCTCAACTGTTACAATAAGTCTAGAGTTTAGTATTCTGCGAGGAGCTATGCGGTCGATCGAGCAACTGACAGAGGAAATATTGTCTTTGCCTAGTGAATCAAGGGCACTCCTTGCAGACAAGTTGATAGAAAGCTTAGAATTTGACACCGACTCAGCAATTCAGGCAGTTTGGGTGACTGAAGCAAAAAGACGAAGAGACGAGGTTCGGGATGGCTCTGTGCAACCGATTGCGGGGGAAGAAGCTTTGGCTCAAGTTAGGCGACTGATTGAGCTATGAGGTATGTATTTCACCCTGAATCTCTCACTGAATATGCTGAGGCAGTTCAATACTATACAGAACAACGAGTTGAGGTTGCACAAGCATTTATCAATGCTATTGAGGATACGGTTTATCGGATTAGAGAATCTCCTACTCGTTATGTTGCTGTTGATGAGGAGGTTCGACGATGTATGGTGCGTAGGTTTCCTTATGGAATTCTCTACACAATCGAGGAAGACTACATTCTCATTTTGGCGGTTATGCATTGCAGCCGGGAACCTGGATACTGGAAAATTCGTAGATAGTCAAAGTTACCAGCAGCCTAACCGATAAACTGCGGGTTTCGATACCAGATCCACAATCTTCGTTCACGCCACTGGTACAAACCGACGCCGGAGGAAGCGCCGGTGATGATAACCGTTGACTTGTGATTTTGTGCCATCTTGTTAAAAGCGCTTCCGCTATTGATTATTTTCAGGAACTCAAACGCTGAGCTAGCAGCTCTAATTTTTTGAAGTACCCTATGGTTATTAGGATATGGGGAAACGTTCTAGATATCAACCGGCGATGAAAATTAAATATCGCTTCAACTCCCACTCCTACTTTTGTGAATTAACCATAAATCCTGTTGGGGCGAGTTCACCATTATCTATGATTCACATACTCGGTATTGATAAACCCGCCCCAACCAACCAACTCAACTAAGAAATAGCGGCCGATTCCTGATATCTAGGGAAATCGATATAACCTTCAGGCCCAAAAGAATACCAGGTGCCGGCTTCGGCAGGGGGATTGAGCGGCCAACCATTAGTAAAACGCTCTACCAAATCGGGATTGCTGATAAAATCTCGACCAAAAGCAATTAAATCCGCAACTTTGCTGCTCACGGCTATTTCAGCTTGTTCTTGAGTATATCCGGAGTTGCCGACCAGCGGCCCTGCAAACACATCGCGAAACTCACCTATCACCATCGGCGTTCCCAATTCGTGAAAGCCCCTATCCACACCGTCCACCAAGTGAAGGTAAGCTAAATCACAGGCATTTAACTGCCCTGCAAAATACAGATAATCTTCCCGATAAGTGGGAGAACCCATATCATTGTAAGCACCATTGGGAGAAAGTCTAACTCCTACTCTGTTTGCCGGAAATACTGTGATAATCGCCTCCACAATTTCCTTGAGAAAACGGTAGCGATTTTCGACTGCGCCACCATAGGAATCAGTGCGGTGATTGGTTCTGGTTTGCAGGAATGTGTCAATGAGATAGCCGTTTGCCCCGTGAATTTCTACACCGTCAAAACCTGCCATTTTTGCCCGTTCCGCCGCCTTGCGATAATCTTCTACAACCAGCGAGATTTCATCGGTTTCTAGAGCGCGGGGAGTTTCGTAGGGTTGTTTGCCTAGAGGGGTATGAATGCCTTCTCCGTTTATTTTGATGGCAGACGCTGCAACTGGTAATTGATTGTTTTCATGAAAACTGCTGTGGGAAGCCCGCCCGGTGTGCCAAAGCTGCATGAAAATCGGCGTTTCGCGGGCATGAACCGCATTCACAATTTGTTTCCAAGCTTCGGCTTGCTCGTCTGAATAAATACCGGGCGTATTGAGCCAACCATTAGCTTGAGTAGAAATCACTGTGGCTTCTGTAATAATTAAACCAGCTCCGGCTCGCTGAGTGTAATACTCTGCCATCAAAGCGTTGGGCATCCGCGCTTCACCGGCTCTGGATCTCGTCATGGGTGCCATGACTACCCGGTTTTTTAATGGTAAATCTCCGAGTTTGAAGGAACTGAGCAGCAGTGGAGAAGTTGTTTGAGCAGTCATAAATTTGAGGTTTTTCAACTAAAAAATCAGGGAAATTACATAACAGTTAACAGTTAGCTGTTAGCTGTTAACAGTTAACAGCTAACTGTTAACCTAATTAAGGTGATACAGCATATTCGGTGGTTCGTGAAGTACACTATAAAGCTATATTGTGCGGTACGTGTTATGTAGGGTGCGTCGCTGCGAAGCAGGTTCAATGGAACTTGCAGATTGACTCTGAAAGCGACGCACCTTACTTACTACAAGATTGTGTGTACCGCACATACATGGAATATGCTGTATCTCCCGCACGGATTGTCGGGGATAAGCTTAATATAACTTGAATAGATCGCCCGAAATGCTAACGGCATCACATATTCGCGATCGATTATCGCTTGTTGCCCGATCGCCCTCAGCTCAAAATGGCGTTTCTGCCTGCAAGTGCAGCTTTTCTCCCAACTGCGGATGCTCAAAGGAAAGTTCCCGCGCGTGCAAGTGTAGCCGATTCGCAGCAGCCCGACATCCGTAAAGTCGATCGCCCAAAATCGGTATCCCCAACCCTCGAACATCCGCTGCATGAACCCTCAATTGATGCGTGCGTCCCGTCAGCGGCAAAAACTCGACGCGATCGTAATTTCCCTCCCTCGCCATTACCTGAAAGCGAGTAACGCTGGGCTTTCCGCACTCCCAATTTACTTGCTGGTAAGGGCGATTGTCCGGATCGCCCCAAAGTGGGAGATCGATCGTCCCCGCATCAATTTTTACAGTACCCGAAAGCACCGCTTCATAAACTTTGTGAACCTGCTTTGTTTCAAATTGCTGCCTGAGTTGACTGCTAGTTTCTTTGTCCCGCGACAATAGCAAAATACCCGATGTTTCCCCATCTAAACGATGCACCGCCGTCAAATCCAAACTATCCGGTAACAAGTTACGCAAACGACTCAAAACACTATCTTGATTTTCTAGATAACGACCTGGAACTGACAGCAACCCAGAGGGTTTATTGACCGCGATTAACCATTTGTCTTCATAGATAATCGGTAGCATTTGGGTAACGGGCATCTTGCCCGTTCCACAATAAAAATTATTGCTTGTGGGGTGGGCTTCTAGCCCGCCCGCAACGGGCAAGATGCCCGTTCCACAATCAATATGATGATTTGTGGGTTGGGCTTCTAGCCCGCCCGCAACGGGCAAGATGCCCGTTCCACAATCAATATTATTGCTTGTGGGGTGGGCTTCTAGCCCGCCCGTCAAACCCTGATTTATATTAGCAACAATCGGATTTTGAGCCAATCCTGATAGCAAAAAACCCATCAACGGCTGACACCGATCGCCACAAGCGCCATAAAATTCTCCCTGAATCTTATCCCCCGATGGCGGCCCCCACCAAAACTCAGCCATTGCCAGCGGTTTCAGATTGTTTGCTGCGGCACAGTGGAGCAATTTTGGCGCGCAACAGTCGCCGGTGCCAGTGGGAATAGAATTAGTTGGCATCAATGAAGAGATCGATCGCGATTTACCCAAAAAATTCACCAGAGTGTAAGCCTCGTGCATTTGCGTCTGAAGTTCGCGGGAAAGTTCTTTTCGCCGCTGTTTCAGCGCCCGCATCCGCCGATCCGCAGCTTCAATTAATTGTTTTAGCGGCTGCAATGTTTCATCCCGCTGCCGTTTCAATTGCCTGCGTTCAATTCCCTCCAAACGGCTTTCTTGATTCAGTTGTTCGAGGGCAATTTCTAGTGTTTCTGCTGCGAGAGTTTGACACATTAACTGGCGTTTTTCATCTCGCTGCTGCTTGCAATTGCGGTGCCGATCGCTCAAAACTTGCATTTGCAATTCAAACTCCCGAAATAAGGCTGCATACTCTTGTCGCTGCGGGAGTTGATTCAGTGCAATCAGTTCCTGTTTCATCTCCTCCAATTGAGTTAACGTGCGGGCTTCATCGAAAGCAACTCGATCTCGTCCCGGAATCGGCGGCACCCAGCCTTCAACAATGCTGCAACCGTTCAGCAGCCCGGAAAATGCTTTGAGTATCCGCTGTTCCCCCGAAGGCATTTCCACCAGTAATATGCCGTACATCTTCCCTTCGCGATCGTAGGCACCGTCAGCAGCAAGGTACTGCATCAAACCCCGCGCGAGATCCTCGGACATTCGAGTGCGCGGCAGTCTCAGCAGCTCGCCGCTTTGAGGACAACGGCCTTCGTACCAATAATTCGGCTGCGAGTCGATCGACTCTCGCTCTCCGTCGGTAAAGCAATCCGTGAAATCTAAAAGCGGGTGCAGAAATAGCATATTAAATTTGGGGGGTTGCTGAATTTAGGTATGATTCACTCGCTATAGCAATCCTTGAAATTTAGAGTAGGGGCAATTCATGAATTGCCCCTATTCTAAATTTCGGAGGCAAATCATACTCCTAATCAGCAACGCCACAATTTTTAACCTTTTCTTTCAGGAGATTGGAGAAAAGCGTTATCAGTAAAGAATGAAGGCTCTTTCAGGACAGCAAAACTTTTCTCATAGCTAGCTGTCCCCTACTTCCAAATAGACTGCTAGACGATAATAATTGTCTGACCAGCAGTCAAACTGGTGAAGTCATACGTTGTGCCACCAGCTATGAGTTTTTCAAACTCGGAAGTTATCAGAAGTTGGTCACCTTGGGTGAAGAAAGTCGTCGATGGCTCCCATATCCCAACGGTATAACTTCCTGGCGTTAATTCTAGTGTGTCATTACCGTTTCCGCCATAAAAATCACCGCTACCAAAACCCTTGATATAGTCTTCGCCCTCTCCTAAAAACACACTTCCACTGCTATTCAAGGCTGACTTAAAGCCTTCATGAGCAATGATGGAGTCGTTACCATCACCAGTATTAATGTTACCGCCGTCGTTATAAATGCCATATCCGGTACCAGTGCCATCAACGCCTCCATCAACAATGATAGAGTCATCACCATTGCCAGTCTCAATGATACCGTCGTTGTAAATGCCGCCACTGCTAGTGATTGTGTCGTTACCATCTCCTAAAGACAGCCACACCTGTTTGTTAATAAGCGTTTTTTTCCCATTACCTCCATTAAGGCGATCGTCTCCGGGTGTCCCTGTTAGTCCATCTGTCCCATTACTGCCGTCCAGGTCAACCCCGACTTCAACAACAACTGAAGCCGTAGCTGTAGCAGTTCCATCGCTAATCGTATAAGTGAAACTGTCACTACCACTAAAGGTCGTTAAAGGAGTGTAAACTAATCGATCGTCAGTAAGGTTATCAGGCGTACCGCGATTATCAAGAACAATGTTACCTCCTTCCGTAGAAACGCCGTCAAATGCTTCTACGGTTATGACATCTCCATTAGGGTCACTGTCGTTAGCTCAATACTTCGGACAGTTTTGGAACAGGGACGCTCCCCGAACAGAGACAAAAAATCCCTGGAATTTTAACCGAAACTC
>NZ_JAUBRJ010000175.1:0-1565 GCF_036701805.1 Microcoleus sp. N3A4 | reverse complement strand
TATTCACTGGTTTAAGGAACTTGTTTTCAATTGCTGAAATCAGCATTTTATAGGATTCGTATGTCTATTTTCAGAATTCTATCAATAAGCGTTCAACACTTCTGTATCCTCCCTATACATCGAAGTATAATCCGATTGAACATCGTTTGTTTCCTCACGTAACCAGAGCCTGTCAAGGAGTAATTTTTACTCCTCTTGAGCTAGTTAAAAAACTCATGGCAAAAACTCATAATAAAACCGGGCTTTCTGTGGTAGTAAATGTGAGCGATAAAATTTATGAAACTGGTCGCAAAGTAGCTAAGGGATTTAAAGAAATAATGAAAATTATTTTTGATGAATATCTACCAAAATGGAATTATCGTGCAGTTCCGACTACTTAGCAGACGCTAAAGTTATTAAATTTTCATTCCTAAGTGAATGGGTAGAAGCGGGAAACAATCGAGAAAATTTTACAGAAAAAGGGTCTAAAATAGTGATCGTATTAGACAATGCCAGCTTTCACAAGAAACAAGACTATATCCAGATAATAAAAACAGAAATGCCTAATATTCATCTGGAATACTTACCTGAATATAGCCCCGACTATAACTTGATTGAATTGGTATGGCATTCAGCCAAAGAATATATTGCTAATCGACTTTTTAAATCTCTTGAAGAATTAGAAGTTTTGTTGCATAAGCTTTTAAATGAAGGAGGATTGGTTATCAAATGGGGACGAAAACTCAAAAACAAAGGAAATGCTGTTATCACAATTTAAATGCGAAACAGCTTATTACATGACTAAACTAATGTTGGCAGATATCAAGGATTCCAGCAATAGTTACTTATGATATAGCAGTCCTAAATGAGTCGCAAAATTTTATAAATTATAATAATTAGGGAGTATAATAATACTTGTATACTGGAAATCGGCAAAAAAGCAATATGTCTGAGCAACACTATTTACAAGAATTAAGTGATTTTATAGATGGCAACCCCGACTAAGCGTGAACTGAAGCGAGCTTTAGCAGTAAGGATGTGGATTGAGGGCGTAACTGGTTCGGAAATTAAAAAAATATTAAATGTATCAGCAACATTTATCAGTCAATCCAAAATGAAATTTATCAAAAATGGAGTTGAAGAATTAAAGCTGAGGTATCAAGGGTCAAAAGCATATCTAAGTCCAGCGCAACGCCTAGAGATTGTCAATTACTTAAATACTCAAGAATATTTGAGCTTACAGGAGTTTCAGATATAGAAGACAAGTATGATGTTCGTTTCAAATCAAATCAAAGTTATTATACATTACTTGATGAAGCCAAGGTTAGCTGGAAGAAAACTCAAAAAAGTAATCAAAAAAAAAACGATGAATTGGTAAAAACAAAAAAGATAGAAATCGAAAAAGTTCTGGCAGAAAACCGCGGGCGAGATAGAAGCTGGAAGACTTGTGGTGTATATGATTGATGAATGTCATCTGCTGTGGGGTGATGTTTGTGGATATGTTTGGGGAAAGAAGAATAAAAGAATAGAAGTACCCATGACAAATCAGAGATCAAGGCAAACATATTTTGGTGCCCTCAACTATC
>NZ_JAUBRJ010000083.1:0-35330 GCF_036701805.1 Microcoleus sp. N3A4 | reverse complement strand
GCCCAGATTTTCATTTGTTTTTGATGGGATGCTACTTTTTTCAGGTATTGCTTTTGTTCGGTTTTGGTGGTGGCTGGGTAGTGAGCGAGAAGGGCTAGAGAATAGTAGAAGTTGTGCTGGGCAATTTCTATCGACCCACTCATTCCTTCGACATATCTTTCTAGTGACTTAGCATTTTCGATTGCTCGAACAGGATTTGAAAAAAAATATAAATAAATAAGTTTTGACAAATAACAGTTTGTGATTCCTCTAGTATCGTTTTCTTTTATGAAACAACTTAATTTTTCTAATTGATTAACTCCCTCTCGATCTAAAACATCTTCAGATTTCTCAATAAAATTTAAGACTAGCTTATTCCATATTTCTAGGTGGCCTTTAAGAATTTTTTGTTGATGTTTTTCGATGACTTTAATAGATTGTTTTTGAATTGTTAAAACATTCTCCAGATGTTCCCCAATCCAAAATCTGTTATTAGTATAAAAACCGAGAGAATAACAGGCATATTCTATATCCCCAATTGAAAGCCCACTTTGAAATCCTTCAAGGAACGAGTTAATTGTCTCTCTAATGTGTTCCTTCCAATGTCTAATAAAATTGTTGAAGGCAAAATATACTTTAGCTTTTATTTCTCTGCTATCAATTTGGTCTGACAATTCCAGGGCTAATTTTCCGAATTTATAACCCTCATTAATATCTCCTAATACGCCACATAAGATTAAGCCATAGCTTACATATCCAAAAGCAGATAGAGGCGATCTCCCATATTTTAGAGACAGAGTAACCATTTTAAATACAGCTAATGGAAAGAGAACTGGATTTGCATTAAAAGCTGCTGGAATGACAGCCATTAATATCCGCATGGTTGCTATCTTATAGGGGTCATTCATTGTCGTTAAGTTGGCTAAATCAGCAATTACTTTGCTATTGAGGGCGAGTTTAGTGCTGATTAGCTCTATTAAAACATTTACTTTAGTTGGTTGGGAAGGGAGGTGAACTCCTAAAAATTTCAGAGTTTGCAAAGCAATATCTATGGATGCTTGTGGCTGTTTTTGAGACAAATAAAATGGGATTTTTAGTTCATAAATTTTAACTTTAATTAAAGTTTCATTAGCTTGTTTTAGTAAAATTTCTGACAGTTTTTGGGCTTCTTCAAAATTAGTATTGAGATATTCTACTTCCGTTGCTTCCATATAAGTTTCTAGCGCCAACTTATAATAGCTCTGCCAACTGTTTTCTGGCAAAAGCTCTAACGCTATATTCAAATACCTACCAGATGCTTCATAAGCATTTGCTGCCTTAGCTTTGCGTCCAGCTATTAAATTCAGATTAACTAATTCATTTATTTTTAATTCTTCGGTAATCAGTTCCACCCCCATATTCAATTGATTAACAATATCAAAAATATTATTTTCTAAGACTAATTTATCTGTTTTATTAAACAAGAGCTTACCGATTTTCAAATGAGTTGCTTTTTTCTGGGCATCAGGAATCAAAGAATAAGCAGCTTGCTGCACCCTATCGTGTAAAAATTTGTAAGCAATTCTCGTTTCATCAAACAGCAACATACTCTTATTTATTTCCCGAACTAATAGTGGTAGTTTATAATCATTACTCAGAGGCAAAATTAAACCTGCTTGCAAAGCTGACCACAAGTCTTCGGTAGTATCGCGAGAAGATTTCTCATTGACAATCGCCAAAATGTCCAAATTAAATCGGCTGCCAATACAAGCTGCTAATCTCAGAACTTGCTGGGTATTATCTGGCAATTTACGAATATTCCTAGCTACCAGTTCGACTACATTGAAGTCTGTAATTCCTAAGCTTTGAATCTTCTCAATGCTCCACTGCCACTGATTTAATTCAAAATTAAAACTTAATGATTTTTCGGAGGCTAAAGTGTTAAATAGCTGCGTTAAAAAAAATGGATTTCCTTGAGTTTTATTATATAATAATTCAGATAGCTCGAAAATGCGGTTGCCGTTTATAGCAACCTCGCTCAAGGTATCGCCTACTAACTGACTGACATGAATAATATCTAAGGGTTGCAAAACTATATTATTTATGGCATATCCAGCTTTCTCAATTTTTTCTAAAGTTTGAATAGTCGGGTGAACTGGACTCACTTCATTATCTCGATAGGCACCAATCATTAACAGGTAATGACTATCCGAGTCCGTCATTAACTGTTCGATTACATTTAGAGAAGCTAAATCTGCCCATTGTAAGTCATCAAGAAACAAGACTAGGGGATGTGAGGGTTGAGCAAAAACGTAAATGAATTGCTGAAATATACGATTGAAACGGTTTTGGGTTTCTGTAGACCCTAATTGAGAAACTTCAGGCTGTTTGCCGAGAATCAGTTCCACTTCTGGAATAACGTCAATAATAATTTGCCCATTTTCGCCTAAAGCTACAAGCAGTTTCTCTTTCCAAACAGCAATTTCGTCATAATTTTGTGTCAATATCTGCCGAATCAGTTCTTGCAAAGCCTGAGTAATAGCGGCATAGGGAATATCTCGCTTAAATTGATCGAACTTACCGCTAATAAAATATCCCCTTTGCCGAAGAATTGGTTTGTGAATTTCCTGAATTACGCAAGTTTTGCCAATGCCAGAATAACCAGAAACTAACATCATTTCGCTTTGCCCTAAGCTGACCCGCTCAAAGGCTTGTAAGAGAGTTTCCACTTCCGCTTCCCGTCCGTATAGTTTTTGCGGAATCAGGAATTGTCCAGTTTTATCCACTTTACCCGGAATAAAGTCTTCAATTTTTCCTGTCGTTTGCAGTTGCGTCAAACATTCTTCTAAATCAGCTTTTAATCCCAAGGCACTTTGATATCTATCTTCAGCATTTTTAGCCAGCAATTTTGTGACAATATTCGCTATAGTTATTGGTAATTCTGGATTGCGTTGGTGGAGTGTAATGGGGTTTTTTGCAATGTGGCAATGTATCAATTCCATTGGATCTAGTGAATTGAAAGGCAATTGACCCGTCAACATCTCGTAGAATGTGACACCCAAGGAATAAAAGTCAGTGCGATAGTCAAGGGTGCGGTTCATTCTCCCAGTTTGTTCTGGGGACATATAAGCAAGAGTGCCTTCAATGCAGTTGGGATTCATTGGGCTTTGGGTTTCTCTTTCCAAGCTGGTAGCAATGCTGAAGTCGATAATTTTTATTTGCTTGATTTGGGGATTTATAATAATATTTTGAGGTTTAATATCTTTATGAATTACGTGATTCTGGTGCAGTTTGGCTAAAATTTCTGCTATCTGAATAGCAATATTTAGGAATTGTTTTAATTCAAGGTTTTCTGCATTAACAAATTTTTTTAATGACTGAGACTCAAAGTATTCTAAAACCAAAACTAAACTATGTTGGTAGTTCGTTATTTCAATCGGTTTAATAATTCCTTCTATCTTTAAACTTTGAAGGATATTGTATTCATGTCGGAGGCGGGCGATTTCTTCTAGGGTGGGATAATCGGCTCTGAGAGTTTTGATAATTACGGGAGTATTATCTGAGGATCGTTCGGCTTGATAAATAACGGTTTTGAAGCCTTCGTAAATGGGTTTAAAAAGTTGGTAGCCGTTGAGTTTTAGCATAATTTTAGCTGTGCAATTTTTTGATAATCAGACTGTCGAAAGTAAAAACAGCACCCATATAACCAATAAAAGTAGCACAAATTTCTACAAAATTTATGTAATATAGAATACAGCATTTTCAGATAAGTGAGGTAGGGGTATGAAAGTATAGTGCTATATAGCATAGATTTGTTAAGAAGAATGTATACAAAAGCGAGAGGGACTGTTAACAATCGCTCTCGTCTTTTGGGGCATTTTCCCTACTGCGCGGTGTATCCGCCGTCAATCACCATGTTATGCCCTGTAACAAACGAAGCTTTTTCCGAACATAGCCACGTAACAGCATTGGCAACCTCCTCTGGCTGACCGATACGACCTATTGGATGTCCTGCTTCAAGAGGAGCAAGTCGATCGATAGGGAGGTTATCTAAGATACCAGTTTTGATGATAGCAGGGCTGACGGTATTGATGCGAATGCCACTGTTAGCATACTCAATCGCAGCCGCTTTAGATAAAGCAGTAACTCCGCCTTTGCTGGCTGAGTAGATAGAAATGCCTGCTGTGCCAACAATACCAGCAATGGAAGCCATATTGACAATAGCACCTCCACTCTGTTTTAGCATCACTGGGATTTCATACTTGAGACAAAGCCACGTCCCTTTGAGGTTCACGTTAACGATGTCATCCCACTCTGTTTCTGAGGAATCGGTAAGCGAAGCTATCATCGTAACACCTGCGTTGTTGAAAGCGCAGTCTAAGCGCCCATAAACATCCATAGTTTTATTAACTAATGCTTCGACTTCAGTAGCCTTAGATACATCAGTTTTTACAAAAATGGCATCGCCACCTCGCTCACAAATTTCATGTACTGTTTGCTGTCCTTCAGCCACTCGGCGACTAGCAACTACTACGTTTGCTCCAGCCCAAGCAAATGCGAATGCTGTTGCCTTACCTATACCAGAAGATCCTCCAGTAACCAACGCGACTTTGCCTTCAAACTCTCTTGAGTAGAACATTTATTGAACTCCTTGTTTTTGATGAATCAAAATTTGGAAATGTAGAAACTAGACTGCGAGACTTTTTTCAAGCCTCCGGGAGAGGGTGAAGCATTTACACAAAATTACAAATTATTTTGCTGGCAAATACTTCACTTTAAAACTCGATCAAATACCTGTCGTTAGAGCAACTTTTATTTGGCTTTGTGACGAAGCAGGCACTGGGCCAAGTGCAACCTCTCCCCAACGCATTACCATTGCACCAGCACTCGATGAAGTTCCCAAGGTATAAACGACAACTAAATCGTTTTCGCGAATCCTACCCGATTCGGCAGCGTGGTAGAGATTAACAAGGGGAAAGGCTGCTCCAATATTTGCGTACTTAGGATTAAGATTGATGATGCGCTGTGGATCGATATTTAGCACGTTCGCGCAGACATCTGCATACCAAGCAGTAGGGGTATTGAAGGCAAAGAAGTTGATTTGCTCGAGCGTCAATCCAGCAGCAGAAACCGCACCTTGACAGCAAGTACGAATAAACTCGGAACTATTACTTAATGCCTGACCTGCATCCTTACCAGCTCGTATCCACATCCTTACATTGCTTTGTTCATCCACAGTGAATTCGTTAAAGAAAGCACCGCAGGTATTGCCAGTATTCAAAATTTTAGTGCCGAGGATACCTTGATTAGCTTTAAGTTGACTAACTACTACAGCACCAGCACCGTCACCGAGAAACCAGGAAAAAGTATCTTTCTCGTCAGCAAATCGAGTATAAGTATTCGAGACAACAACGAGTACGTTACAGTACAGCCCTGCTTGTACCATTGCATAGGCACTTTGAAGCGCGACTAAAGCACTCGAACAAGTTGATTCGATGTTCCAGGCAGCGCCCAAAAATCCCAGTTTATGGGCAAGAAAAGCCGCATTACCAGGTGCAATTTCTTCCGGAAAAATCGAGGCAACTAACATCAAATCTAGCTGGTTTGGAGAAAGCTTGGCAGCTTCAAGGGCTTCTTTTGCTGCACGATATTCTAATGTAAGCGAGGATTCACCAGAGCCTAATACCCTGCGCTCAATGCTGCCACGAAAAGGATCTTTAAGATATGGCATCATAGCTTTGCTAAATTCGTTGCTAGGGGTAGAACCACTAGCCGAAAATAGCTTTGCTAAATTTTTTTCCTCTGCTTCTTGCACCATTTGGGGGTAATTTTCTTTCCAATAATCGTTGGTGCGTACCCCGCTCGGAAAGCTAACAGCAATAGCTTTAATTCCAACAGGTATATTTGTCATCAGATTCCTCCTTTTAATTCAATCATTAATTTTTCAAAGTTTTGATCCGAGCTTCAGTTAGTGCCTTCCGACTCGGAGCGATACACACATCAACCACAAACGCTATAGATAACTTTCCTCCTTTTCTTTCAGGGATTGATTTTTCAAACTATTCATCCGAGTTTCAGTTGGGGCTTTTCGACTCGGATCGATGCACACATCAACCACAAATGGTGCAGTCGCTTCCATAGCTTTTTTTAACGCTGCCTCTAGCTCTGACTCCCTTTCCACCCGAATGCCATCTGCTCCCATCGATCGGGCAAATTGAACGAAATCAGCTTGGGGAATCTGCACTAAATCCTTACAACTTAGATGTGGCAAAACTTGGTTAACCATGTTGTAGCAACCATCATTAAGAACGATCCAAACCGCAGGAACTTGATATCGAACAGCGGTACTGATCTCGTTATTCATCAACATCGCCCCATCACCAACAATGGCAACTGCTTTCCTGGGTTCATTAGTCACAGTCGCTGCAATTACTTCAGCAACGTTGTGACTTAGATTTTGGGTACTCTCAACCTTTCTTTTTGGCAGTGCCACAGTTGCTCCAATCACTCCAGTAACGTTGTGACCCATAGATGCAAATCCAGTCGTAGTGCGGTAACGACCAGGAACCTTAAATCGCAGCATATTGCTTGCCCAAGCAAACGAATTACCCGGTTCCGCCATCACCAAAGCGTCGCTACCTTCCACGATTTCCTGCTGAATTGCTTGCATCAGCACTTCAGGCCGCACTAAGTCATTGGTACTAGGGTCAATTGGTTTGAGTTGAGGGCGAGGGAATTCCTCTAATGTCAATTTATTGGCACAATTGAGCATTTGCTCCTCGTTTTGCTTGCTCAGTTTCCCGATCTGTTTGAGCAGTTTCTTGAGAAATATTTTTGCATCGGATTGAATAGAAATGGTCTTGGCGTGCGGATAGGCAGTACCCGGTACTTGCGGATCGAGATCCACGTGAATAAATCCTTCAGGGGGAACCATTGCTGGATTCCAGAATGAAGTAAACTCACCCAAGCGAGTTCCTAGTACCAACACCCGTTCTGGCAAGTATTCGTGCATATAAGTAAGCACGGAGGAATGATCGCCTAAACCCGTCACTCCGACAAATTGCGGGTGATCTTCGGGAAAAATCCCCTTCCCTCGTGGCGAACACATCACCGCTGCTCCAGTCTTTTTAGCTAACTTGCGGATCTTTTTAGCTGCACCCCGCGCCCCAAATCCTACCCAAATTGCAAATCGTTTTTGGGTTAACAACTGGGCACATTTCTTGACAGCTTTCTTTCTGGTAGTAACTACAGATTGGGAGAAATTCTCTTCGTCAAGCGGTAGCGCAACGTTGCTCATGCTTTTTTGAATGGTCGTCGTAATATTGATATGAGCGACAAAACCTCCAGACTGTGAAATTCCTTGGTTGAGCCGACGCGCCATTCCTGGAAGTTGTTCGGAAGATTCCAAAGTTACGGCATAATGAAACAAAGTTCCGGCAGTCAAAAGTCCTTCAGGCATGGTGTGGGGGCTGGTTTCCTGGCAAGCCCACCGTCCTTGCAGCCCGTGAGAAGTAGAAGCAGAAAGAAATATTACCTTTGCACCTTCCCAACGAGCGGCAAATAGCCCAGTTAGAGTATTCGTGATGCCTGGACCAGTTGTGGCAAATACGGCAACAGGACGATCGCTAGCAAACGAAGCTTCCACCGCCGCAAAAGCTGCACCTGCTTCGTGACGAAAGTGCATCACCTTGATAGAACTGTCTTCCAAGGCCGCCCAGATAGGGGCGATCGCACCTCCTGAAACCCCAAAAGCATACTCCACTCCTAAGTTCTCCAAGACCTTAACCACCGCTTCAGCAACAGAAACCGCTAGTATTTCCATCTGAGTGCTAACTACAGAATCCCTACTAACTACAGGTGCAGTGGCTAAAATCCCTTTTACGTTTGTCATTTTTCACTCCAAAACCACTCAGAAAAAACCATTGAGATTTGAAGTTAACAATTCAAATCTCAACCTCTATCAAGCAAATTACAATCACCTATGCGCCTCGCGCAAGACCCTTTTCAACACCTTACCAGTCGCATTTTTTGGAAGCGAATCAACAAACCGAACAAGGTGAGGAACCTTGTAAGCAGCTATCTGCTTTGAGCAGAAAGAAATCACATCCTCTGGCGCGACAACTTGCCCATTATTAAGGACAATATTCGCCAAAATGCTCTCACCTTTCACTCTGTCAGGAACGCCACAGATAGCCACTTCCGCCACTGCTGGATGTTGAGAGATTACCCGCTCCAATTCACTCGGATAAACCTTAAATCCAGAAACATTGATCATGTCCTTCAAGCGGTCAACAATGTAGAAATAGCCCTCTTCATCCATCCGGCCCAAATCTCCAGTATGAAACCAACCATTTGACATAACTTCGGCAGTTTCAGCGGGACGTTTCCAATAGCTCGACATCACATTCGGTCCGCGAATAATAATCTCGCCAACATCCCCAACATCGACTTCTGAACCCTCACTATCCACCACCTTCATTTCCACATTATCAATTGGCATCCCAATCGAACCAGGCTTATATTTCAAGTAATGGTTGTAACAAGAAAAAGGCGAAGTTTCCGTCAAGCCGTACCCTTCATGGATCACTAAACCATACTGTTCTTGCCACTGCTCTACAACTTCCAATGGCATTCTAGCAGCAGCACTAAAATAATAGCGTACTGAGTTAAAGTTGCATTCATCCGGCGACATTTCTAACAGCTTGGCAAAGGCGGTCGGCACTCCAAAAAACATTGTAATCCGCTCCGCAGCCGTTACCTTCAAAACTTCTGCTGGATAAAATCTGCGTTGCAAAATGATAGTCGCACAAGCATTTAATCCCGCATTCAGAATGAAATTCTGACCGAAACAGTGGAACAATGGTAAATACAAAAGCAACCGATCTTCAGCCCTCATACCGCAGCAGTGCTTGACAGAGTGCATATTTGAAGTCACATTGCCATGAGAAAGCGCAGCTCCTTTAGGAAAACCCGTCGTCCCCGATGTATAGATAATTGCAGCGGGTTCTGTGGGTTCCATTTCAACAGCTTTAGCTTCAGGAGAAGCATTTGCTAGCAGTTGTAACAAACTGATTTCTTTACAGCTTAAACTCAGATTCCTTCCAGAAATATGAGAAGAATGACTAACAACCACACTCGGCGGCTTGATAACTCCATCTTCAGCAATCAAAATGTATTGAAGGTAAGCTAAATCATCATCAGGCACTTGCATTCGCAATGATTCTGTCGCAATTACTATCTTAGCAGCACAGTCATTGAGAATAAACCGAACTTCATCTGTTTTGAGCATCGCGTTGAGCGAAACTGCGACAGCACCAATCTTTAAGATGCCCAGATAAGAGATGACAAATTCAGGAATATTAGGTAGGAAGAGAGCGATGCAATCTCCCCGTTTAATTCCTAATCCTTGCAAACCATTAGCAGCACAGTTTGCTAATTGATTTAGCTGCTTGTAAGTAAAAGATTTACCTTCAAAAATTAAAGCCGTTTTCTGAGGAAAAAATCTACACCCTCTTTCGATATGCTCTGCAATATTCATCCCTGTTTTATCCTCGGTAAAATTGCTGCCAAACAATAGGTTTCGCGTGCATGATTTGGATGCACTGGTGGACTGTCGCTAAGGCAAATAGAAAACCACTACCTAAAGCTTTTGAGCGCTCTTTCTTTTCTGAGGAAACATCCTCCGTGCAACCAGGATGAATTGCTTGATAAAATTGTTGCCAATCCCTCGGTTCAAGTTGATAGATTTTGACGCACTGGCGAACAGTATCCGTCAAAAAGTGTTGCTGATTTGACAATCTCTCTGTTTTTTCACTTGGGTAAATATCTAGCTGAAAAGCAGTTTCAGAGATGTTAGCTGAAATATTGTGAGTAACCATTTTTGTGCCTTTCTAGTAATGTTCAACAATCCTTTGCAGCCGCAAAATTGGAACTGCTTGTGTAAAAGACAAGCAGCTCTTAACGAGTTAAATTTTCAACTCATTTTTTACGCCGTTTAGCAGGCTATTCTTAGCTACCAGTGGATGGTTTTATGCAGGTAACAAGAGGAAAAAAAGGAAAAATAATGTGAGTTATTTTCAAAACTCCTTCCTTTTCCTCTTCCTACTTCAAACTTGATAAAATCTGGTTCACAGCTTGCACAATTCGTCCTTCCTGTGCAATGTCAGCAGCAATCATGGCAATGTGTATATCCAAAGATTGCTCGTTGTCATTCCAAATGTAAGACTTGTCAACATTCGGCGGCTGTCCCACAACTTCGCGCACAGCCTCATATAGCGGCAAGCTAAGTGGCGACAAACACTCCCGCGCGTCATAGTGACCGGCGACTTCATGGGTTCGCAAGTCAACAGCTTGGACGGCAAACATTAGGGAAATTGCCATATATTGCTGGAACAATTCAATTGAGCGACGAGCTAAATTAGCTGAAGCGAATCCTTGGCTATTGATATTTTGATTGAATTGTTCCGCGTGAGTGGGAAAGCGGTCAGCAATTGAGTTTCCGTAAAAAGTCAACAGCGGCATAATGGAATTTCCAGCTATTTGCAGACCTTTTAATCCCATGTTGACCTTACGGCTTGTATTGCCAACCAGAGAAGGCGGCAAACCATTATTAAATTCAGGTGCCACTAACAGCGCAATTTGCACGTCCAAATGCTTAGCCAGCAGACCTAAAAGATAGCGCAACCGATCCATCCCAACGCCAATATATTGCCCTAAGAAATTGCCGCCGTGATAGCTAGCTTGATTCTCAGTATCGATTAAGGGGTTGTCAGTAACAGAGTTAATTTCAACTTCAATCTGCTGGGCAATTTCTGCTATTCCATCCACAATCGGCCCCATGTACTGAGGCAAACAACGCAGCGAATAACGGTCTTGTATTGGATGATCGCCTCGAGACTCGTGGGAACCATCTAACTCGTCTCGATTCAAGCAGGAACCTGCGAGGAGTTCGACCATTTGGGAAGCGGCCCATACTTGACCAAAATGAGGCTTGAGCTTGTGAATGAAGGGGTGGAACGATTGATTTGTCCCGCCTAATCCTTGGATTGTCAAGGCATGAGTACCCATTGCCAAGGCAAGTATTACTTGCGAATCTCGGACGCAGTTGGCAGCAATGCCGGTCATTACAGATGTACCATTGGTCATTGCCAGCCCTTCTTTGGGGAGCAGATCAATTCTTGGTAAATCTAATATTTCCAGCGCTTGAATTGCTGACATTTCTCTGCCGTTAAAATCAACAGTGAAACTGTCATCTAGACCTATTAATGCCCCTGTAATGTGCGCTAGGGGAACTAAATCGCCGGAAGCGCCGATCGAACCCAATTCACAAACGTGAGGCGTGACTCCTGCGTTTAGAAATGCGATCGTCCGCTCAATTAACTCCAGCCGAATCCCTGAAGCGCCCTGGAGGTGGGAGTTAATTCGCAAGAGCATGGCGGCGCGGACGCAAGCTGTGGGCAGCTTTGGCCCTGCACCAGCTTTGAGAAACCAAATTAAATTGTTTTGTAAGCTTGCGGCTTCTTCAGGTGCGATCGGTGTATTGGCCATCCCACCAAAGCCTGTCGTGACTCCGTAAATCGCCTTTCCCGACTCGACAGCATCCGCAATGTAGTCGCAGGATGCTTGCACTCGTTCCGCCACATCCCTTTCATCATTCAACCGAACTCTGGTTCCGCAGCGGGCAACCCTGGCAACTTCTTCTACACTCAGCCGTCGGTTCCCCACCGTTACGTTACTCAAATTAGGCTCAGGCCATTTGGGTAATTTTAGAGAAATCGGCTGTGTTAAGTTTCTTGACACTTCTCTGATCCTAAATTTATAGATAGATGCCACTCAAATGTGACTTTAGTCACAGCACACTCGAAACCGGGGTGTTATTTTGAATTGAATGACAGAGAAATATGACTGGATACCATACTCTGCCATTTGTATTCAAATCTTGCCTTTCGTTTCGTAAAACAAGCCGCAGCCACTAGACATCACCGATAATGAGCCTGCAAGCCTTATTGCGTTAAGGCTTGCAGCTTAAATTCGGTTGGTGTCTATTGTGCTCAAGGCAAAATAAAACTGCGCCGACACTACATTATGCGGGCAGAGTTATAATTGATTGAGTTATTAAAGCTGGTAGGCTGTTACTGGGGCTATTGACCGATAACTAAATGACAATACCACCGCTAAAGGCTAATCATACATTTTTGTAACAAAACTTTACAATGATTTGCGAAATTTTTAGGATGACTATTGAACGCTACGGGATATCTGGAAAACAGTTATCCAAGTTTTCAGGCGTTAGCGAGAATCATATTTCTGAGTTTCGGCGGGGCAAGACTGGCATTTCTACGGAGGTGCTGTGGAAATTAATTCAGGCAATGGACGAGATCAAGCCGGGAGCCCGCGCTTACTTCTGTAATCGGCTGACGGGGGGAGAGGGATTTGGTAACAGCAGCCAGATGTCAGTGCCAAAGCAACTAGAGTCTTTGTTAAATATGCAGAATTTGGTTGATGGTCTCTCTGACGACAGTTTGGCCTTGTTACTGATGGTGGTGGCGGCGCGGATCAAGAATGGTGTTTCCTCTGATGCGAAGGGTTTTGAACTAATTGGCTAATAATTTTACCGCTAGGAAAGTGCAGGCAAGATTTCCACAGCTCTTGCTTCATTTCTGAAACCATTGCTGAACACGGATTAAGAGAGATTACGTTGATTTCACTGATTTTTTGATCTGCTCTAAAAATCAGTAAAATCCTTTGAAATATCAAAAATTAGAAAAGAGCGGACAGTCCGCCCTGAGACAACTTTAACAGGAGCTAAGTTTGATGGGTGACATCGTTTCCGGTTGCATCGGAATCATCAAATCGAGTCAACAGTCAACCGATTTTAGATTTTAGATTTTAGATTTTAGATTTTTAACAGTCAACCGATTTTAGATTTGAGATTTGAGATTTGAGATTTGAGATTTTTAACAGTCAACCGATTTGAGATTTGAGATTTGAGATTTGAGATTTTTAACAGTCAACCGATTTGAGATTTGAGATTTGAGATTTTTAACAGTCAACAGTCAACAGTTAACAGTTAACAGTTAACAGTTAACAGTTAAGAGTCAACAGTCAACAATCAACAGTCAACAATCACGGACGGTGTAACCGGAATTGATATGACAACCCGTCACAATCATGGATCAAATCAACGATATAGCCAAGAGACTTGTCTTTCCAGAATGGTAGCATCCCGTTTTACAAAATTTAAACATGGCTTCGATACCACATTGTCAGAATCAGTTGGCGTGCCATGATTGATGCCCTTTAAAAAGTATAAACCTATCCAAAAATCGCTATGTCTTATGCTTGATATTTTATTGGTAAGTTATAATGGTAAGGATTCAGGTCAAGAATGACTTCAGTGGCATTATCTGGTAAAGTAAACGAATGAAAAAGTCCGCAGCAACCATACAGAAGGCAAAAACCCAAATAGAGTAGTTGAGCCAAGCTGAACTGGTGGAAATATTGCTCTTTCTGCAAAAAATCATTGAATAATTTCTAGAGGTAAAAGTCGAACGACCAGTCATTCGATTTTAGATTTTAGATTTTAGATTTTGGAGGCGACCCCACGGATAAATTCGGGGGCTTGAGGATTTTAGATTTGAGATTTTGGATTGATTCCACGGATCGATCGCGTGGCGGGTACCACCTTTGAAATTCTTGGTCAGACTTCATCAAAACCCCCATCAACGGATCTGCTCCAGAAATCACAGAAACCAACAGTCAAAGTTGATTCAACTGTTCCCATGTTAGAGCCCCAATTTCTTTAAGAAGTCGGGGCTCTAGCCTTCAGTACCAACCTGGTTTTACACTGTCTTAGCCCACTCTATCCAAGTTTCCATCGGGCGGAAACCTACTGATTTGTAAAGCTTTGTCGCCCCTGTCAAACTGTCAGCATCGACGCTGAGTTTAGCAGTATTTGCGCCCGCTGCTTTTAATCGGTGCAAACCGGCCAGCAGCATGGCTTTTCCTAAACCCATTTTCCGAAAGTCGCGCCGCGTACCCAACAATTCAATCCAGCCGTCTTTTGTGTCGGTGCGGGCGTTTTTTTGGGGTTTGATTTGACAGTCGCAGAAAGCAGCAAATTTGCGATCGCCCGAAACAGCAATCAAGTCTAATTCCGGCTGATAATTCGGATCTTGCATCCAGTAGCGCACAGTTTCCACAGTTAAATCGTGGTGGTTCCAGTGGTCGATAAATGATTGGTTGAACATTTCTACCCACGGTTGAATGTCTTGTTCTCCCGATACGTGCGTCAGCGCAAAATCTGCGGGGAATTCCGGTGTGGGAATGGGTTCGGCGAGGGATCGGGCCATTGTCCAAAAGTAGCGATCGACCTCAAAGCCCTGTTCCTCTAACAGTCGCATCTCATCGGTTTTGTCCTCGCGGCTGTAGGTACGCAATTTCGCGGGCAAATTCCGTTCTTTTGCGACTTCCCGCAGCCGCTTTTCGCCCCACTTAATTATCTCTTTTTCTAAACCTTCGCGACGGAAGTTTGGATGCACGTAAAACCAGAGACAAGCGTCTATTTCATCCTGGGAATCGGGCATATCTAGGAGTGCTAAACCGATCAGTTTGTAATTACCATCTTCCCACAACTGTACGTCGCGGGCTTTGTCGAGTTTGGGTGCATCAAGTATTAGCTTGAGTTCAGTTGCTGAGACTTCTTCGCCGAGGCGATCGACTGCTTCGCAAGCATCGATCAAATTTGCGATCGCGCACCAGTCTGTTTCGCCATTGTAGGAGCGTGTTGTTAAGATATTCATAGAAAACTTGCAATCCGTAATTTCGGACTGTTCCTCTTAATTGGTATTGGCAAACAAGTACAGTAATTCCGACATTTTGCACAAATGTCAGTAACAGGCAAGATGCCTGTTCCACAAGAAATAAAAGTTCTTGTGGGGCGGGTTCGCGTGACCGCACCTAAACCGATTTTAGTATTTGAGAAAGGTGTCGATAAAACTCAGAGACCTGTTTATATCACCCAGGCTTTCAGGTTTTATCTAATTAGGCAATCATAAAAATTGGTTTGCCCTTCCGGGCTAGTTTTATATGTGAGTTGATGGCTGGATGTCGATGAGTCGCGCTCTCTTTCGTTACCAAGCTTGGTGCTTAAGTAACTATTGTTTGAATAAAGTTTCTACAGCTAAGTAAAGAAGTTGTCACCCCCACCGGGTAGTTGATTTTTACTTTTGCTCTCTTTTACACTAAATCCTTTTTCAGGGATTTTTGGCTCCTCCTGTTAACTCGCCCGATCGGGGGAGGGGAGAAGTTGAACTTATTTAAAAGTTACCTATTTCAACTATAACCTGAGCCGTTTTATTTGGCAAGTTTGAAATAGAGGGAATCTTGCTAGTATTAACGAGGCTGCCATTTGAGGGCAGGAGCGATCGTGCTTTAAACCGACCGTCACTGTAATTTTTATAACGTTTTTCCCGGAGTTGAGGATTTAATTTTATCCAAACGTTAAACTAACGTTAAACTGTTTTTTCAGATTTATATGAGGTAAATATGCTCGACAACCTCGATTTGGATATTTCCCTGGATAAAGAAACCTACGATGCCAAGATAGAAGTTTTAATGAAACAGTTGCGATCGCTCCAACTGGCCTGCTGGGAAAAAAAATTGCCCGCAATCATCGTGCTCGAAGGCTGGGCCGCCGCCGGCAAAGGCGCCCTCGTCAAAAAAATGGTGGGGTACATGGACCCGCGCGGGTTTGCCGTCCACCCGATTTGGCCGCCGTCAGATGCAGAAAAGGGCTATCCTTTCCTGTGGCGGTTTTGGCAGAAACTCCCCGCCCGCGGCAAAATTGGTTTTTTCTACCACAGTTGGTACACTCACATTTTAGAAGACCGGTTGTTCGATCGAGTCTCCGACGCCCAAGTACCCACAGTCATCAGGCAAATCAACGCCTTCGAGCGGCAGATGGTTGATGACGGCGCGGCAATTGCCAAATTTTGGATTCACCTCAGCAAAAAAGAGCTCAAACATCGCCTCAAAAAACTAGAAGACGACACCTTACAAGCTTGGCGAGTGCGGCCCGAAGACTGGAAACAAGCCAAAAAATACCAAGAATACACAACTTTAGCCGAAGAAATGGTAGCCCAAACTGGCACGGGCCCCGCACCTTGGACGCTAGTAGAAGGCGATTGTCAGCGGTGGGCGAGAGTCAAAGTTTTAACGCAAATGGTAGCGACAATTACAGAAGCCTTAGACAGACTGCCGATGCAATCTGCACCCGTGAAAGTGCCACCTCAAGAAAGGTTGCAACCTACCGAACCCGACTTGCTAGCCCAAGTAGATTTAACTCAATCGCTGTCGCCCGACGAATACAAACAGCAACTTCGGGAGGAACAAACCCGTTTTGGTAAACTGCAACAAAGCATTTACGAAGATAAAATCCCCGTGTTAGTGATGTTTGAAGGTTGGGACGCCGCCGGTAAAGGAGGAGCGATCAAACGCTTGACGGACGTATTAGACCCCCGCAGTTACACCGTTAATGCCTTTGGGGCCCCGACAGACGAAGAAAAAGCCCACCCATACCTCTGGCGGTTCTGGCAGCGGTTGCCGACTGCCGGTAAAATCAGCATTTGCGATCGCAGTTGGTATGGTAGAGTGCTCGTCGAGCGAGTCGAAGGATTTGCCGCCGAACCCGAATGGCGGCGAGCTTATCAGGAAATCAACGAATTTGAGGAGCAACTTACCAGTTTTGGTTGTGTGTTAGTTAAATTCTGGCTGCACATCAGTCCTGACGAGCAACTAAAGCGGTTTACAGAGCGGCAAAACAATCCATTTAAACAATACAAACTCACCGAGGAAGATTGGCGAAATCGGGAAAAGTGGAATTATTATGAAGTGGCGGTCAATCAAATGATTCAGCGCACCAGCGCGCCGGCTGCTCCCTGGACGCTAATTGCGGCCGATAACAAGTATTATGCTCGTGTTAAAGTAATTCAAACGGTAACGCAGGCAATTCGGAATCAACTGAAGCGCCGATAAATTGGGATTGGTGAATGGGTAACAGGTAATGGGGAAAAAAAGCAGGCAGCAGAAAGCAAGCTTGAATTGCCAATTTCACCTGCGGCTTGCTCGATTCATTACCAATTATCAATCAACCGTTACCAGTTATCAATTACCAATTAACTGTCAGCAATCTGTGACTGGAAGTAGCGGGCTTGCAGCCTGCAACCAATAGTTGATAGCTGACCGGAAGCGAGCATCAGGATAAATGCGATCGGACTGCGTTATTGGCGAAAGTTAAAAACCCACCGAGGGCCGTATTTCCTCCCGCAGCTAAATTCGCGCTCGTTTCCAAACTTCTGTACTAATTTATGAAGACACAGAATATTGCAAGATGCCAGAACTGTTAGCTCGCATTCTATTTCTATTCCTCCTGTTCTCACTGATCAAATCGTGGTGGGATCAATCAGGAGGCAAAGACAATCCATTATTAGACCGGCTGCGCGTTTTATTGCTGATCAGCCTTTTGTTCCTGGCTTTTTTTGCGCCAGACACGCCAGTCGGAGCCGCGATTTTCGGCCTAATAGCCTTCTTCTTTAAGCCGTTGGGTTTTTCGATCACGCTGCTGGTGATTGCATCGGCGCTGATCACGAACGGGGGCATCCGCAACCCGGCGCCGAGAATGATCCTGGCAGCGCTGCTAGTTTTGATCCTTTCGAGTATGCCAGTTGTAGCTTACTGGTTCGCCGACCAAGCAGAACGGGACGCTGCCGCGGCATCCCGCACAGTTTGCTGCGACGAAACAGCCGCGGCGATCGTCCTGCTGGGCAAGGGAACAACTAAGCCTCACATCGCCAACCGAGTGGCCATTCAACTCACAGATACAGGCAATCGCCTGCCCTATGCTGCCGTCTTGTACAGCAAAAAAGTGGCACCTATGGTCATCGTTACCGCTGGCCCGAGGCCCGAGTTGGAGGGTTCTGTTGGCGAAGCTAAGGATATCGAGACTTTGCTGGCAAACAACATGGGCGTGCCGCGCAGCAGTATCGTTCTCGACGATAACGGCAGCAACATACGCACCAGCGCTGAAGAGGTGAGAAAGATACTCGACAGCCGCGGCGTCGGGCGCAAAGTAATCCTGGTAACATCTGCGATTCAGATGCGCCGTGCCAGCCTAGCTTTTGCGAATATGGGAATCCAGGTGATTCCTAGAGCTACCGACTTCTACACTTATCAACCCACATCAGGAGGGAAATCCAGATTCCGCTTAGACGCGGGAGATTTTCTCCCCAGTGCAGAAGCTTTGGTAACTACGACGCGAGTATTCGATGAATATTTCGGGTCTTTTTATTACTATTTGCGCGGCTGGCAGGCTCCCAGGGCCTAAAGTGGCAAGTTGCTGGTGTTTTTCTTAGGCAACAGCGACTGCTCCCCAGATTGGTTTAACATCTGATTAGAAGAAGACCTTTGTGGGGAGCTGTATTTTTTTCTCATTCCGGCGGGGTCGCCGACGATCAAGTTTGCCATGAATGCAAACAAAACCCAAAAGATAACTGGCTCCCACTCGGATTTTTTGGTCGTTGCTTCAGGGGTTTTGACAGATTCTACGTTAACTTTGATATCTAGTTTGCCTTCAATTTCTTTGCCTTTGAGAACTCCGTCCTTGCACACACCCTTAAACATCATGGGAGCGGGTTTTGGTGCTTCTGCTTTCGCATCTTCTGCCATTTTTTTATCCTGATTTTGGTAGATTCGGTTGGATAGTACATTCTTAAAGGTTCGGGGGGTTTCCGGATAGGATTGCGCGAACTCTGAAAGAATTAAGTTAAATATGCACCCCGCCCCTTGCTGAGGCTTAAACATAAGCATCTGAAGGCATTTCCAGCTAGTGCTTGTTTGTTTTGGGTAGCCGCGTTGCCTTGAAGCTGCTACTTATATATCGGGGTGAAGGGGAGATTTTTATGCAAAGTAGAGGTTTTTTATGAAAAATTGTCAAAAAATTTAGGACTAAGGCCAACGGGCATCGTTAAACAAAGGTATGTAGTTGCGCTTGGGCGCTCTTTCCTCAGCTAACCTGTTGCGGCATTTAAATTGTCTGTCAAAAAAACAAAGGTATGTAGTTGCGCTTGGGCGCTCTTTCCTCAGCTAACCTGTTGCGGCATTTAAATTGTCTGTCAAAAAAACAATCAAACTGTTGTGGGGAGTAGGGGTTGGGCGTCCCGCCCGCCGAGTACGTGCAATTTAAATGCGCGACAGCTTAAGAGCGCTTCAGCGCAACTACATACCTAAAAATTCACCCCGATTTGTGACAGTTGGCTTTAGTCCTAAAATTTATTTTCTCCGCTGAGGAAAGAGCTCTGAAGCGCAACTACATACCTAAAAATTCACACCGATTTGTGACAGTTGGTTTTAGTCCTAAAATTTATTTGCTCCGCTGAGGAAAGAGCGCTGAAGCGCAACTACATACCTAAAAATTCACCCCTATTTGTGACAGTTGGTTTTAGTCCTAAAATTTATTTGCTCCCGGCGGGCCCAAACGTCAATAGCCTGAAGTTCGAGCTTGGTTTATCTCCCCTAAGAAACCCGGTTTCTGCCAGCAAAGAGTCCATGTGACGCAATTCGATTAATAAATCGGGTTTATGGCTCAATATCGCGCCCGGAATGCCCATCTAAAATCTCAAACGATCTAAAATAATCGAGAGTGAAAATATCCACCAGCAAACTATCTTCCCTGCAACCAGAACAACTGGCCGCATGGGCAACAGAGGCCATAAATCGCAGTAAATCCGGTCAAATTCCCGCGTACATACCTCTCCTTGCGCGAGCAGACAGACAAAGGTTTGCCGTGCAAATTCGGGCAATTGACGGCCAAATTTTGAGCTGGGGCAGCATTGCTCAAACATTCCCGCTGATGAGTGCAGTCAAGCCCTTCGTGCTGCTTTATTTGCTGTGCGAATTGGGCGAAAAAACGGTTTTTGACTGCGTTGGCTGCGAGCCTTCGGAACTGCCTTTCAATTCCCTAACTCAACTCGAAATAGACCAAGGAAAGCCGAGAAATCCGATGATTAATAGCGGCGCGATCGCCCTAGCGTCTTTGATTCCCGGTCAAAATGCTGCGGCGCGCTGTGAAAATTTGCTCCAGTGGTTAAATCAACAGGCAAACAGTCAGTTATTTGTTGACGAGTTAATGCTCGATTCAGTGAAGGAAAACCCGAATCAAAATAATTGGAATCTCGCCTTGAAAATGGTAGAATCTGGTTATGTTCAAAATGCAAAAATTGCTTTAGAAACTTACAATCGCGTCTGCTGTTTGTCGGGAACTGTGGAGGATTTAGCTAAGCTGGGGATGGTTTTGGTTGGGGGCGATCGAGCAATGGGGGAAAACTGCCGCACTGTCAAAGCACTGATGGCTACTTGCGGTTTGTATGAAGCATCGGGCCGCTTTGCGCTGCGGTTGGGACTGCCTGCCAAGTCGGGAGTTAGCGGGGCAATCCTTTCGGTAATTCCGGGTCAGGGTGCGATCGGCTTTTACAGTCCGCCCCTCGATAAAGAGGGAAATTCTGTCGGTGGCTTATTTCTGTTAGAACAAATAGCTAAAACTCTGCGGTTGAGCGTATTTGATTAGATTGGGAATTGGTCATTGGTCATTGGTCATTGGTCATTGGTCATTGGGAAACAATATAATTCCGTAGGGTCGGGTTTTACGACAATATCTAATCAGTACAAACAAGCTTTATAAACCCGCCGCCACACCGCTAATAATCTACATCAACTAATGTCCCATGCCCCATGCCCCATGCCCCATGCCCCATGCCCCATCCCCCATCCCCATGACTAATGCTTTTCGCCCAAAATAGCATAAACCACAGTCTGTTCTTTTTTGCCGCGCAATTGAATCGATCCTACTTTTTTGCCTTCGTAGCGATCGCGCACGTAAGCAAAAGTCCTCCCCGTCACCAACAAATTAAAAGGACTGTCAGAAACAATTTCCTTATTCATCGCCTCCAATCTAGCAGCAACGTTGACTGCATCGCCGATCACAGAATAATTCAAACGCCGGGAACCGCCCACGCTACCAGCAACTAACTGTCCGGTATGCAAACCGATGCCAAACTTAATTAAAGGTTTGTGTTCGCTTCTAAGCTGCTGATTAAGTTGGTGCAGCCGTTCGTGCATCGCAATGCAAGCCGCAACTGCATTCAAAGCATCTTGTTGAATTTCTCGATATTCGGTATGGCAAAAAGGCACTCCAAAAACTGCCATAATTGCATCACCGATGTATTTATCTACAACGCCGCCGTGATCCATAATACAGTTAGTCATCGCTTCCAAATAATTGTTCAACCAGGTGAGCAAATCCCGCGGCCGCATTTTTTCTGAAATCGAAGTAAAACTGCGAATATCCATAAACAGCACCGTTGCTGTAAGTTCTTGAGGTTCAAGTTCTCCCTGTTCAAATATCTCAGCTTTGCGTTCCCAAATAAGCTGAGCAGTCTCCGGAGCGACGTGCTTTTCAAATAACCTCATCAACTGCTGCTTTTCGTACTGTTCCCGCAGTTGCAAAGCAGTGCCAGATATAATGAGAGTGCCGATAGGTGCGGCAATCGGAACCCACCAACAAAACAAGCCAAATAACAAAGCAGCAGCCGCAATCCAAACTACAGGCAAACCCAGAGCGATCGCAATTCTCTCTTTTACACCTCGGTTGCCCAGAACCAAAGCGGTAAGCGGGCCAATACCCAATAATAACAAAATTTCTAGGAGTAACGGCAGCCGCAGCAGCAAGCGGTGATTGAGCATATTGTCAACCAACGCTGCATATAAATAAACCCCAGCCGTAGTCTTGTTGAGAGGTGAAGAAATCGGGTCGAAACCGCTAGCAACTATGCCCACTAAAACTAACTTATTAGTCAGAGCATCTGCGGGAATTCTACCTTCTACGACATCAACAAAAGCATAGGTAGGTAAATTTTCTGTTTTCCCCGGCCAGTTAACCCAGACTTTTTTTTCCGGCCTATTTTTTGAGTGTGGGAGCCATACTGGATCTTGGGGATTAGCAGCATTGTACCTGTGAGTCATTGCTAAACCGAAATTAGGAATCCCGTTGAGAAAGATTTTTGACCGGCGGCTAATACCGTCACTATCGGCTTCCTGGCTGATGTGGCCGACACCTGCGGCGGCTGCTTTTAAAGATGCTACGGGTTCTTCTTTAATGGTTCTAGGGAGTACAACTTTGCCGTTGGCGGCGATCGCAGCGGCTAAAATATCATCTTTCGGACTCGGATCGAGGAAAAGAATGTCAAAACCAACGGCTGTGGGGGGAGATTTTTTCAGCGCTTCTAGCAGTTGGGCGTAGCGGTTGCGAGGCCAAGGAAATTTACCGTATTCCTGCAAGGAATGCCGTTCGATCGCAATTACCGCAATTCTTGAGTCCCATCCGGGATTTGGCAAAATTCCCGATTCTCGAATTTGAAATAGCGTTTTGTATCCCAAATATTCAAGGGGTTTCCACATTCCCAATTGCAGCATGGCTACAGACATTATGCCTGCTACGGCACCTGTCATCCAGGGAGGATTTGTGATTATATATTGGCGCAGGCCGATCAGATGATTGTGTTTGAGACGATCGATCCATTCTTTGAACTTCATGCAATTAATTTGACGCAATAATTGATACTAATTTTCAAAATTCATCCAACAGTATCGCTCCGGGTGCGTCGCCACCCGTAAATCTTAAATAATATCCACAATCTTTGAGCGACGCACCGGTGCAGAATAGTGAGCGTAAACAAACTCACACTCATCATTGTTGCTTTCTGGAGGCGAGAATTGGTATGACATTCGAGTCCGACTTTAGAGAGGAGTGCGAGTCATTCGATTTTAGATTTTAGATTTTAGATTTTGGATTTTGGATTTACCCCACGGATAAATTCGGGGGCTTGAGGATTTGAGATTTGAGATTTTGGATTGATTCCACGGATAAATCACGTGGCGGGTACCATCAAGAAATTTTTGGTCATGAAGTTTTACAATACCGTAAGGGCGAAGGGTTGGCGCAAAGTTTCTTTATTTTGACGAATCTGTTGGGCATCTCAATTGTATTTTTGGGCGAGCAGGAAATCTTACAAGAATTGCATCAAACTTGACTGTAAGATTTAGATGCGCCTGAGCTTACGGAGTTTCACCGCGAAATGCTTCGCCCTACAGG
This sequence comes from Microcoleus sp. N3A4, assembly GCF_036701805.1. Classification (NCBI taxonomy): domain Bacteria; kingdom Bacillati; phylum Cyanobacteriota; class Cyanophyceae; order Oscillatoriales; family Microcoleaceae; genus Microcoleus; species Microcoleus sp. N3A4. The sequence goes on along the minus strand of NZ_JAUBRJ010000083.1, from coordinate 12,169 downwards.
AAATAATCAACTCAAATAAGACTTGCGATCTAACTCACATCCTCAGAGACTGCCCGCGTACATTACTCGTAGATAGGTTGTTTAGCGAACTGCGAGTTCGTAATGCAGTTCTCTGACGGACGGGCCTCGCACTACGATTTTGAGGCGGCGGCTTGGAGGTAAAATTCCTTGGATTTTGAAGTTGCCCTTTCGATCGATCTTAATCGCTTCGTTGTTGACATAAATTATGTCGATCGGGTTAATTTGACCGCTGAGGCGATAGATATTGCCGCTGAGTCTGAACAAACTGCGGACTTTGAGTTTAGCTAGGCGAGGGCTCGCTGAGGGCTCGACGGGCGAGGTTTGAGGGAAAATTGTCGTGGCGTTGCCGCCGTTGACAGCTACTTCCGAGTCGTTGCTGTCGGATACTACGACTGCACCTTCAATAGTTTCGACTGCGGTTTTGCCTTCGCCGACGCTGACGCCAAAGGATGTGCCGCGGACTCCGGCCACGCCTTCTGGGGTTTCAACCCTGACAGGGGCGGTTTTGGCCGAACGGGTTTTTTGGGCAATTTGACTGGATTTGTCGAGTCCGCTGAAGGTATTTAGGGCGGCTATTTGGTTTGGCGGGATAATTGTTGAGGTGTTGGCTGCGCGAGTTGTCGCAGCAGTTTTGCCGATCGACAACCTGACTCGCCCCCTGCTGACAAAAATCGCTGTGTCTTTTTCGCCGCCTGCACTGTTTGACAAAGTGGATATTCTGACTGCGGTTTTTTCGGCAACTTCCACGATCCCGGTGTGGTTGTCGATCGCTAAACGGGCTGTGGAATCGGGGCCGGTGATGATTTCGTCTCCGGGGGCAAGCAGCCGATCGCCCACTACGGCCGGTCGCCCTTTAAAGCTGACTGTACCGCGAAATTCTGCTATTTCGAGCGATCGTCCACCCGCTGTTCCCTGGGCGTTTATCGTCTCTGCTGGGGATGGATTTGCCGCCACTGTTGCCGGATTTTTTGGAGCTTTTGAGCCTGTTGGCAATGCTGGCGGTCGATTTACCGAGACAATTTTAGTAGCGTTTGACGGCTGTTTGGGGGATGGAGAGAGCGGACTGGCGATCGTCCCACGAAAGGACGGCAGACAGGCGAACACAGCTAAAGACAAACTTAGGAGCGGAATTTTGGTCGATCGCCAGCACGTAAAAATTTTATTCATCATTTCAATTTTGTCATATTGAAGTTTCTCGACTTCATTTCCTCTATCCGACGCCCTTAATCCGGAAATCGTTCCATTTTTTATGCCGTAAGACAGCAGCAAAAATTAACTTTTTAAGCATTAAATCTTAGCATTAAATCTTCTTTTTATTGTCAAATTTGAGTAAACGGTTACAACATGGCAGTTTACTCAAATCTGACGTTCGGAAATTTTGGCAAACCTGACTCAAAGTGCTTTACAGCATGAATTTTCGCCGATGTCAACGTTATATAGCGCAGATTTGTATATAGCAAACATAAAATTCATTACTGTTTATGAATGCCTTTTGCCTTCTGCCGGAAGGATGACTAATTAGGGAGAAATTCTGTAGTTGTGGCAATTAATAAAAAGATTCCCTTTGCGAAGCGATAAAAAATAATTATCTAAGTGGTGTGGCGGGTTTTCAGAAGAGCTTGCCCCTGTAGAACTTTATGAGGCAAACCGAAGCGAATCAGGGAAGACGATCGACCAACTCCGACTAGAATACCGTCTTTTAGGGAAAGTTGGTCGAAATTTCGATGGAAAATCATAGCGAGCGATCGCCTGCTGGCGTTGCTGTTGAGAAGTAGACGCAAAACTGTAAAATGGACGGTTGTATATAGGTTATATAGAGCAGGAGAACAATTTCAGTGGCAATAGAAGTAGGTCAGAGAGTTAAGGTGCGCCGTCTCAGAGATCGGATACCTGCAAATATAGTGGGCAAGATAAAGGAGAATCCAGTAGGCACTGTTGACGGATTCAAAATGGTTGACGGTAGCGGAGTAGGCGTGGTTGTCAAGTTTGACGGTTTTGCGACTTGGTTCTTTGAAGATGAGCTAGAACCCGTTTAGCAGATGTTGAAGGAAGGGGGCACGACACGGATTCGGACACGGATACACGGATTGAATTTAACTGTGTTTCCTTTCGTCTCCTACTCTCCCCCTCTCCCCCTCTCCCCCTCTCCCACTCTCCCACTCGCCGACTCTCCTCTTCCTCCACTCTCCCCCCTCCCCCACTCTGGCTGAAGGTTGCGCTTAAATGTTAAAGAGTAAGCTTTGGCAGTGAGAAGAGAAAATGGCTTTGATTTTGACATTTTTGGGCAAAGGCGGCACTGGCCGCAGCACGATCGCGATCGCAACAGCTAAAAAATATGCGGCTCAAGGCAAGCGAGTTCTGCTGCTCGGCCAAGATCCGGGCCCTGCATTGGGCATCCTGCTGGCAACTCCCCTGACTTCCACTCCCCAAGAAATAGCCCCGAATTTGAAAGCAGTTCAGGTGCAAAGCGCGCCGCTTCTAGAACGCAGGTGGGACGAAGTTAAACAACTAGAAGCTCAATATGTCCGCACTCCGTTTTTCAAGCAGATTTACGGTCAAGAATTAGGGGTGTTACCGGGAATGGACAGCGCGCTGGCGTTGAACGAACTTCGGGAATACGACAACAGCAAACAATACGATGTAATTGTTTATGACGGCACCGGCGGCATGGATACGCTGCGGATGCTGGGAATGCCGGAAATTTTGAGTTGGTATATCCGTCGCTTCCGTCAAGCTTTGGTAGATTCGGATTTGGGTAAAGCTTTGTCGCCTTTTATTCAGCCGGTTTTCAGTACCGTGTTGACTGTGGATTTGTCTGGGGATAATCCTTTTCAATCTACTAAGCAAGTCGATAATCTTTTGGATAAGGGTAAGGAAGCGCTGGCAGATCCGAACCGCACGGCGGCTTTTTTGGTGACGACTGGGGATGCAAGTGCGATCGCAACTGCCCGCTATCTTTGGGGAAGTTCTCAACAAGTTGGTTTGACTGTGGGCGGTGTCATTGTCAATCAAGCATCGGTTACAGAAACTGTTGCTGCCGATTTTGAGCCTTTGACGGCTGTTTCGGTTCCGGCGCACAGTGACAATAACTGGCAGCCGCTAATTGATGCTTTGCCAGATTTTTCTGAGGCGGCAAAAGCTCCTAAACCGATTAACATAAACATTGCACAGCGTCAAGTTAGTTTGTTTTTGCCTGGGTTTGACAAGAAAGAAATTAAATTGATTCAATCCGGGCCGGAAGTGACGATCGAAGCGGGCGATCAGCGGCGCAATATTTTGCTGCCTCCGGCGCTAACTGGGAAGTCTGTTACTGGTGCTAAGTTCCTGAATGGTTACTTGATTATTTCTTTTTAGGGTAAGGAAGAAGGCACGACACGGATACACTGATGAATTATCGAGTTCTCTAATATCATGTCTCGTCGCTGGGGATCGTATAATTTGTGCGATCGTAGTGGCGGGTTTCACAAACCAGAATCGCCGGAAAAAAACCATCTCGAAAACCCGCCCAACCCAACAAGCAATCGAAATGTACATTCAGATTGACCGTGGGTGGGGCGGGTTTTTATAGATTGTGGGTCATCGTTATATATTATTCGTAAAACCCGCCCCTACCGCAACGTACATTCAACCCCGAAATCTGCTACAATCTCCAACAACACATCACCCACCCAGCCAATGTTCCGACAAATTTGGCAAAGCATCCTCCATCTGTGGCGGCAAATTCAGCGACATTTCCGCAGGCAATTGTTGGCTGGGGAGAGTTTGAGTCGGAATCCTGCGGATGATTCATCTGTTGGAAATGAAAATATTGTTACTCCATTGTTGGCAAGGGAAAGATAGAAATGAGTCAAGAGGTAGAAGCATTATTTTACCAAGCAGTTGATCGCTATGAATTGGGATATTTAGAAAGCGCACTTGATTGCTATGACAAAGTTATAGAAATTAAGCCTGACTTCCACGAAGCTTGGATTAATCGCAGCAAGGTGCTAGATAGATTAGGTCGTTATCAAGAAGCAACAACCAATTATTACACAGCAATAGCACTTCAATCTGGCAACAAGAAGGTTTTGCTTGATCATTGGTATAATCTAGGGTGTGAATTAGTAAATTTAGGGCAGCATGAAGAGGCGATCGCAGCCTTCGAGAAAGTTTTAGAAATTGACCCCAAATTCCCTGATGCCTGGAACGGTCTGGGCACTAGCCTAAATTGTTTGGGCCGCTATAAAGAGGGGATCACAGCCTTCGAGAAAGCCTTAGAAATTCACCCCAAATTCCACAAAGCCTGGAATGGACTGGGCAATAGCCTAGGAGGGTTGGGCGACTACAACGAGGCGATCGCAGTCTTAGGGAAAGTCTTAGAAATTGAACCCAAATCCCACATTGTCTGGAACGGGCTGGGCAATGCCCTAAATGGTTTGGACCGCTACTCTTGGGCAATTGCATCCTTCGAGAAAGCCTTAGAAATTCACCCCAAATGCCACCAGGCCTGGAACGGGCTAGGCACTACCCTAAATGATTGGGGCCGCAACAATGAGGCGATCGCAGCCTTCGAGAAAGCCTTAGAAATTCACCCCAAATACCACACTGCCTGGAACGGGCGGGGCATTGCCCTAAAAAATTTGGGCTGTTACACAGAGGCGATCGCAGCCTTCGATAAAGCCTTAGAAATTACAAGCGATCAATACGGCCCAGCTTGGTTCAATCGAGGTTGGGCATTTTTACTCTCAGGGCGCTACACTGAAGCCATTCAAAACTGGGATGAAGGCTTACAGAAATATCAGCCCAGTAACCACGACTATCGGCTCGTTTGCGGCAAATTGCACCATCAAAAAGGCGAGGCACACTACCAACACGGCAAACAAACAACCAGTTATTTTGAATTTTTCCACAAAGCCAAAGCCAGCTACGAACAAGCCCGCGAATTCTTGAAATCACCCCTCATCCCAGAAACTTATTTAGAAGTAATGCAAGGCTTAATTGCCGTCTGCCGCAGCTTGGGAGATCTCAAAACCAACGAGTACCTTACCGAAGCTACTACCGTCTTAGAAAATTTAATTTTAGACAATGAAACTCACCCGGAAATAAAATTGCGGCTCCAGCGCAAATTTGCCGGACTTTACCAGTTAGAAGTCGATACCCTCGTCGAGTCTGGCCACAAGGTAAAAGCACTGGAAAAAGCCGAAGCCAGGAAAAACTTTTGCCTGCAATGGATGCGCGCAGGTTGGCAAAACCGCACCGAAAGCCCGACTTATCCCCAAATCCGAGACTTACTGGCAAACAACACCGAAACCGCGATTATTTACTGGCATCTCAGCCCAGTTTCCCTGACTGTTTTTATCATTACCCCAGACAAGTTTGAAGTTATTTCCACACCTCTGTGCGACTTATTCCCAAATGACAACAGTCTGAGTTTAGAAAAATGGCTCAAAAACTGGAAATTCAACTATCAAAATTACGGCAAAACTACCAGCAAACAGCAAAACAAAGAATCCCATCCCTGGCGCGAGTCAATGACAGCACAATTGCAACAACTCGCTGACATCCTGAAAATTCCCGAAATTTGTACGCACCTCACCAATATCCAACACTTAATCTTAATTCCCCACCGCGACTTGCACCTGCTGCCACTGCACTTTTTATTCTCAGATAATCTTTTCACTATCACTTATCTGCCCAGCATCCAAGCTGGGATAGACAGACTAGACAGACAACCCTCACCTTCAATGTCTCTGCTGTTGGTAGAAAGCCCCGATCCATTACTTTTTGCTGAAATAGAAGCGCCCGCGATCGCGAATTTTCACCTTAACTGCAATACCATCTCCAGTTCACAAGCTACCACAGACAATCTTAAAGAAGCTCTGCAACAAGCTGCTGACATATTCCATTTTACAGGTCACGCCTACCACAACACAAAACAGCCGTCCCAGTCAGCGCTAATCCTGAAAAACAAACAGCCCCTAACTTCACAAAAAATCGCCAAATTTGATTTGAAAAGCTATTATCTAGTCTGCCTTTCGGCTTGCGAAACCGGCATAACAGGAAAAGAAGAACTGATAGATGAATTTGTCGGTTTAGCCAGCAGCTTTTTAGCTGCGGGTGCTGTTTACGCCCTCAGCACTCTTTGGATAGTTGATGAGATATCTAGCGCTTTAATGATGATTCGATTCTATCAAATTCTCAACGAACAGCGTTGCCAAAATAAGTTGCATCCGGCACTAGCCCTCAAAGAAGCGCAAAAATGGCTCCGAACTATTACTTACAGCGAACTATCCAACTGGTATCTGGAATTGTCTGAAATAACGAAAGACAATTCCGGTTGCAGTCAAGATTTGAGAGACGAAGCTAACCTCATCCGCAGAGATAGTGCTAAAATTGAATCTGACAAACCTCCTTATGCCGATCTCTACCACTGGGCAGGTTTCACAATTACTGGTAAAGTTAATCCCTAACTTCCAAACCATCGACTATTATGAAAGAAAGAGATATTATTAGGCTGCAAGCCCTTGGCGCTGCTTTAGCTAAACTCGATTCATCTGTCCAGCTTGGCGAGTTGGAAGAGAATATAAGTCTTGAGATATTGGCTTTAGAAAAATTAGCCGAACAAAACCACACTCTGAACGAAATTTACACAAAAGAACGCCTCGACTTAAAAGAACAGTACCAAGCAAAATCAAAAGACAAACGATACCAGCCGACAAGTGACAGCATTTACAGCACGGATGCTGCAAATTTAAGCCCTTCGTTTCCTCAGCCGCCAGGAGAAGTGGAGAATCCCTCTGAAATAGCTAAAGCCTTTGACAATTTAATTGCATCTTTTAATAAAATCAAAAGCCTTTACGCGGTTGAAAACCCTATAGAAAGTTTTCAAATCATCATGGAACAAGAAGCGATCGCACCTTTGATTCTGGAAGGTTACGATCGCATTCGAGCGCTATTTCCTACGGAAAGATTAGGCTTGGAAGTGAAAACCGATCCAGAAATTGCCAACTGGCGATCGCTGTGGATTACCATTTACACCAAACTCGAAGTCGATGAAGCTTTTGCAAAGTTAAAAAATCTCGATCGCACTTGGTGGCTAGACGCGAGTCTTGTCATTCCTAACAATATACTAAACATTGACTTGGGGTGGGAATGAAATTCGATTGGGAGGAATACTTTAATTTAGCAAAAGAGCTAGCTGGAACCACTGAAGAAGCAAAATTGCGTTCTGCTGTAAGTAGAGCTTACTATTCTGTGTTTTGCCTAGCACGGAATTACTTGCGCGACATTCAACAAGATCCCAGACTCTCGCGCAATAAAACTTATGATATCAATGACCATCAATATGTAGCTGAAGAATTTATTCACAATCAATCAAAATCCCAGCCAATGATAGAGATAGGTAAAGATTTAACTCGCTTGAGAAAAATGAGGAATAAAGCTGATTATGAAGATACTATGTTTAACTTACAAAGAGAAGCGAGAACTGGGTTAATGCTAGCTGAGAATATTATTTCAGCGTTAAGTAACTTAACTCAATAATCCGGTAAATCTGAGATGTTGCACCATTCTCAATAAGCTTTTTATGAACAGGCTCTCCGGCCTGTGAAGCGAGAAAATTCACTCTTTGTGGAACAGGCATCTTGCCTGTTAAGCGAGAATGGTGCAAGATGTGAGGTAAATGGGAATTGAACCCAATAAACTTTAATGGCAACTCGTGCAAAAACCCGGTTTCTTCAAGAAACCGGGTTTTTTAAGACAATTAACTAACTTTTACCGTTACCGTTTCCATTGCCGCCAGTCGTTAGCAAAACCCGCTTAGCTAAAGGTTCCGGCACTTCTTGCAATCGATCGAACTCCCAATTAAAAAATCCTACTCCCATTGTCTGCGATCGCAATTCTACGATCAAATTCTGCATTTCTGCGATCGGCAAATAAGCCGAAACTGCATCCCATCCCTTCCAGTCTTGTTTACCTTCGTAGCCGAGAATTTGGCCGCGGTGTCCGCTGACCAACTGCAACACCTTTGATGTACACTCGTTCGGAGCGCAAATTTCAACTTTGGCGATCGGCTCCAGCAATGCCGGTTCGCACTTCGCCATTCCCTCCTGCATCGCCAAACGCGCCGCTTGCTTGAAAGCTTGTTCGGAACTGTCAACGGAATGGTAGGAACCGTTCGTCAGCGTCACCGCTACATCTACCACCGGGAAACCCAGCGGGCCGCGATCCAAATACTCGCGCACTCCCACTTCCACGCCGGGAATGTACTGTTTTGGGACGACGCCGCCGACTATTTTGTCGCTAAAGGTGAAACCTTCTCCGCGAGGCTGCGGTTGAATGTCGAGGTACACGTCGCCAAACTGTCCGTGCCCGCCGCTTTGGTGTTTGTAGCGCCCGTGGATGGAAGATACGGGTTTGCGGATGGTTTCTTTGTACGGCACTTGCGGTAAGTGAGTTACCATCGGCAAATTATACTTGCGGCGCAACCTGTCTAAGGCTACTTTCAGGTGGATTTCGCCTTGACCCCAAAGTATAACTTCGTGAGTGTCGCCGTGCTGTTCCCAGACTAAAGATGGGTCTTCTTCTAGCAATTTAGCTAAAGCGGAGCTCAGCTTAACTTCATCGTTGCGCTTTTCTGGGACGATCGCCAGTGCGTAGACAGGCGGGATGATTTCGGCTTTTGGCAATAATTCCTCCGAACCCAGCACATCGCCTGTTTTCAAGCCTTCTAGCCTTCCCACAGCCACAATTTCCCCGGCGCTGGCGGATTGCAAACTTTGCGTTTGCTGGCCGGTCAAGCGGTACAAACCGTTAACTCGAACGCCGTTCAAATTTGCTCCGTCTGCCAGCGTCCCCCGCCACATTCTCACTAACGATAGTTTACCTCCCTGCGGCGTGTAATAGGTTTTGAGGATTTGAGCCAGAACTTTGTTTTCACTTTGTATAATGCTGCGGCGATCGGCTGTCGTTTCCGGTGTCGGCGCTTCCCTCAGCAAAGCTTCCAGCAGAGGCCGATCGCCGAAATCTTGTTCGGCGATGCCGATGAATACTGGCACAATTAAATCTGCGCCTAATTCCATCTTTAAATCGCGGGTAATTTCTTCGGCGTCGGGATTGATTTCTTCGAGCAATTCTTCGAGTAAATGGTCGTCAAAATTCGCCAATTCTTCGAGCATTTCCTGCCGCGCTGCGCTTTCTTGTGCTTTGAGGTGTTCTGGAAGCGGGACGGGATCTGCGGCGGCGCCCGGATGGTAGTGGTAAGCTTGTTCGGTTACTAAGTCGATAAAACCGATGATTTGTTCGTTTTTGCCGATCGGATATTGGTGAGGTACGATCGGTCTGCTGGAAACGGATTTGAGTGCGTTGAGGATGTCGGTGAAGTTGCTACCGCAAGTAGTTTCGTCTGTACACGCGCGATCGATCTTGTTGATGAAAACTAGGTGGGGAATTTCCCAATCATCGAGGAATTTAAACAGGGGTGCGAGGGTTAAAGTGCGATCGGCAACGGGTTCGCAAACAATGACTGCTGCATCGACACCGATGAGTGCATTGTAAGTTTCTTGGGCAAATTCTACCGAACCCGGACAGTCGAGAAATGTGAAGCGGACGCCTTCATATTCAGCGGTGGCGGCGTTTACTTCTACGCTCATTTTGCGATCGCGCGCTTCCGGGGAACTATCACCTATTGTGTTGCCATCTTTGACATTTCCTTTGCGAGAAATTGTCCCTGTCACCGACAGCAAACTTTCGAACAGTGCGGTTTTACCGCTTAAATAAGGGCCAACAATTGCAACGTTTCGCGTGGCCCCAAGGACTTTTTCGTTCATATTGCCTCCAACAGAAAACTTGTTTTCCATTGCTCTTGGTGCAATCAGTTCAATACCATTTTCTAGACTTTTTCTAGGTTAATTTTTATTGCATTTTCGAGCAACTTCTGGTTTTGGTATGATTTAATACTTTTGACGCTAGCGTATTTTGAGCGACCAAAACACAAATTGTAGTTTTTCTTAATATTTTGAATATTTAACCGCAGATGAACGCAGATCGGATTTTCGTTCCCAGGCAAAGCCCATTGGTAACAGCTTAAGACTGAAACTCATAATAAATGTCGCTTGTAGTTGAGTCTCGATCCCCCTCGCATCGCCCTTAAAAACTTGTGTGTACACGGTAGGCTTATTAAGGGGGGGTTAGGGGGGATCGGATTCTACGGGGTCTCATAAAAAATTGGTATCAGATTTACTCTACAGGCGGGAGCTGGGGGCTTGTATCTCTCTATAAGTGTATTTTAGATTTTAGATTTTAGATTTTATCTACAGGCGGGATCTGGGGGGCTTGTATCCCTTTTTGGATGATATCAATTGTATTTTAGATTAGAGATTTTAGATTAGAGATTACTCTACAGCCGATAATGGCAGAAAATCGAATGAGCATTTATAATTAACTAATATTGCAAAGTATTGACATGAACCCCGTAGACTACCTTCGGATTAGCTTGATAGACCGCTGCAACTTCCGCTGTCTCTACTGTATGCCGGAAGGTAGCGAGTTGGACTATGTATTGCAGCAGCAGTTGTTAACTCACTCGGAATTGCTAACTCTGCTGCGGGAAGTTTTCATACCCGTGGGATTTACCAAGTTTCGCTTGACTGGAGGGGAACCGCTGCTGCGGCCTGGGGTGGTGGAATTGGTGAGGTCGATCGCCTCAATGCCCGAAACGCGAGATTTATCGATGACAACTAACGGATTTTTGCTCGCCGGAATGGCCGAAAATCTCTACAATGCTGGTTTGCGCCGGATTAATATTAGTTTGGATTCGCTGGAACCGGAGACTTTCGATAAGATAATTGGCAGTCGCGGACGATCGCGGTGGACGCAGGTTTGGGAGGGAATTCAAGCGGCTTATCAAGCAGGATTCGACCCGCTGAAACTGAATGTTGTGGTAATTCCCGGTGTGAATGACGGCGAAATATTGGATTTGGCTGCGTTAACAATTAACCGGAATTGGCACGTTCGATTTATTGAGTTTATGCCGATCGGCAATGGGGATTTATTTGGCGATAAAGGTTGGGTAGCATCGGCAGATTTGCGGCAACAAATTAGCGACAAATACGGGTTAGCCGAGTCGGGAGTTCGAGGTAACGGGCCGGCGGATGTGTTTCAAATTCCGGGGGCGAAAGGCACTTTAGGATTTATCAGTCAAATGTCCGAGTGTTTTTGCGATCGCTGCAACCGGATGCGTTTGTCTGCGGACGGGTGGCTGCGGCCTTGTCTGCTGAACGAAACGGGTCAAATTGACTTAAAAACTGCTTTACGGGATGGGGTGTCTACAGGCGAATTGCGCGATCGAGTGCAGCAGATATTGAATATTAAACCGGAGATTAATTTCAAACAGCGAGATTCGGGAACTACTCAAGGAAATTACAGCCGCACAATGTCTCAAATCGGCGGGTGAACTGCCCGAAATCGATAATTTATTTGGTACACTTAAGACATCATCCAATTTTGTAAGTCAGATGAACACCATCTCGATCGCCATTTCAGACCTGCTGATGCTGAAGCTACAAAAAGTTGCTGCCCAGATGAATGTATCGATCGAAGAATTAGTCTTGATGAACATTGAAAGCTCGATCGCGCAACGAGAAAATCCCGCAGCAACTACCGATCGAGATATTTGCAATCAAAATGCTGAAATTGCGATCGAGGTAATTGACAAATTTTATACTCTTGCTACGGAATGGCAGAGTGAAGTTGGGGGAATGTCTTCGACAGCTCAAATGTCTCAGCATCCTGCATATCAGGAAATTATTAATATGGGTTCTCAAGTCGTACCGCTGTTGCTATCGGAACTGAAAAAAAATCCCCTTTACTGGTTAGCTGCATTGAATGAAATTACGGGTGAAAATCCTATTAAACCGGAACAAAGGGGAAGGGTAAAACAGATGGCATCAGCTTGGATAGAGTGGGGTAAAGATCGAGGCTACGCGACTATTAGCAACATCGAGCCAACCTTCAATCGCATCTTTTAAATTAGCCATCACTTCATCCATAGTATCTCCTTCGGTAATGCACCCAGGAAGTGCGGGAACTTCAGCCAGGGCGAACGCATCTAAATTGTATGTTAGCAGAACCTGGTATATTGGAGAATGATTATTGAGTACCTACCAAATAT